>CAZRIB010000038.1:0-15483 GCA_964600035.1 uncultured Ardenticatenaceae bacterium
GCTGCCCCTTCTGCCGCCAACTGCTCATACACCTGCCGGAAACGCTCAGGGCCGGGTGCGGCCGTTTTGGGATGGGTCTCAAAGGTGGGCAGCTGCCGGTAAAACGCTTCCCGGCTCATCTCCACCCCATCCAGGTACGCCTTCTGGCCAATGTTGATGAACAGCGGCATTACAGTGATGCCCAGTCGTTCCACAATGGTCTGGGGTAAATCGCAAGTGCTGTCTGTGACAATTCGTATCATGTTGGGTATCCTTGCGGCAATTAGATTTGTCAAATTTTTCCAAATTTGACAAATCTCCAAACGCTTATGTCAAATAAATTTCAAGAAATTATACAAGAATTACGTGATGTTGTCTTTGGCAGCCGCAATATCGTAGATGCCATTGTGCCGCCGCTGTTGTTTTTGCTGCTCATCCGCTGGATGGGCTTTTCGTTTGCCGCCTGGAGCGCGTTAGGCGTCTCCCTGCTGCTGGTTATCTGGCGGGCGGCGCGGCGGCAGTCGGTGAAAACGGCCGTTTCCGGTGTCATCGGCGTGCTGGTCTCTCTGGCGCTGGTGCGGCTGCTGAACCGGGAAGAAAGTTTTTTCCTGCCCGGCATCCTCACCGGCGTGGGAACCGTTTTGGTCGGTGTGGGCAGCATCATTGCCGGTAAGCCCATGGTTGCCTGGACCAGCGGTCTGGCGCGGCGCTGGCCCTGGGAGTGGTATTGGCATCCCCGCGTGCGCCCGGCCTACACCGAAGTGACCTGGTTCTGGACGATTTTCTTTTTAGTCAGAGTGCTGGTACAGCTTAATCTGTTTCAGGAACAGGCCGCCGCCCGGTTGGCCGGGGTCAATCTGCTTTTAGGCTGGCCTGCCACCCTGCTGCTGCTCATCGTCAGCTATGTGTACGGCACATGGCGGCTGAAAAACCTGGGCGGCCCCAGTGTGGAGGAGTTTAAGCAAGGAACGCCACCACCCTGGCAAAGCCAGCAGCGCGGGTTTTAGCCATCGTGTGCAAGAAGGGGGTGAAGCCGGGCAACGGCCGTTTCCAGTTCCGCCCCTTTCTCCTCCGTAAATGCGCCGCTGCTGCGCCACAACACCCGCCCCTGCCGGTCAAACAACATCACTGTGATGTCATCCTCGCTGTCAATTGCCAATGCCTGGCGAAACGGCCGTTTCTTCAGATACAGCGTCACCGTCCGCCGTCGGGTGTCCGGGTTGGGAATCCCGGCACGCATCCCTTCGTTGATAAACGTTCGCCCCAGCCAGTTCATCCGGTAAATGGTGGGAAATTCATAAAAGTCAAAGTCGGGTACGGCCGTTGCCAACTGCGCCACAAACGGAACCCAGGAATCCACCTGTCGCTGCTGCCACTGTTGAAACGGGATAAAAACCAGATTCAAAGCCGCATCAAAATCACGGGGAAAAACATTCTCTTGCCGCAGCAAATTTTTGCCGCTCACGGTTGGTAGTTGCATCATTATTTTTCCTTTACGCCATCTTCGGCGTGACTGCGCCATTTTGCTGGCGTGTACGGAAATAGCCCACAACAGCCAGAACGACGATGAGCGCCGCCGCCGCCACTGCCGTATTGGCCACCAACGGCTCGCCTGCCTGCGCTGCCCGGATGCCAAACAGCGCCCACACCAGCACCCCGGCATAGGCAAAGTCGCGCCGGTTCCAGAGCAGAAGCCCGGCGACGACCACCGCCGCTCCCATCATTATGGCCGCCCACACTGCTGGCGCAATGCCAAAGCCATCCCAGCCCAATGCCGGAGCCACGCTGGCAATGTTGGCAATCGTCGCCACCGTTATCCAGCCCAGGTAAAGGCTAAAGGGCAGGTGGACAAAGAGCCATTCCTGCCAGTTGGCGGCCTGCCCTGAACGGCCGATTTGCAAACGGGCATAAATCATCGCCAGCGAAACCAGAATGGCAGCCATGAACAGGATGGACAAAGCAAAGAAGCCGTAGTGCCAGGCGAAAATCCAGCCCATGTTGGCGGCACTGCTGGCCACAAACCACCAGCCGATTTTCTGCTGAAACGGCCGTTCCCGCTGTGCCGGTAACGCCTGGTAAATAATGTAGCCCGTCACCGCCAGGTAAATCAGCCCCCAAATGGAAAAGGTGTACGGCGCGGGGGTAAAGGCGGAGGGGAGGGAGTTGGATATTTGTTCGGGAGTACGGCCGTTTAGCGGCAGTGAATTCGACAAAAAATTGACCACAATCACCGCTGCAAAAGCGACGATGTTTATAAAAGGTAGATACGCTGCTGTTTTCTTCTTTTTTTCTCCATAACTGACAGGTCATGAAATACACAAAGTTTTCTTTACGGGTTCTCCGTGTACTTCGTGTCCGGTCAGAATTGTAATTGGTTGACCAGACAGCCTCAGGATACCATGGTAAATTCAATTTGTCAATGTTTTGTATAGAATTACTTGACATTTGTCCAACATTGTTTTAGAATACTACCATAAAGTTCGACAAAACAAGAACAACCAACTAATTGGAGCAAATTTATGTCAAATCGAGAAATTATTGTTGAAAATTTAGTGAAGCGATATGGGGAGGTAACGGCCGTTAACGACATTTCCCTCCACGTCCGCAGCGGCCAGATTTACGGCTTCCTCGGCCCCAACGGTGCCGGTAAAAGCACCACCATCAAAATCCTGACAACCCTGGGACTGCCCACCAGCGGCACCGCCCGCATCGGCGGCTACGATGTCATTACCCAAGCCAACGAAGTGCGCCGCATCGCCGGGGTAGCGCTGCAAGATGTGGGCATTGACCCGCTGATGAAACCGGGCGAACTGCTGGCGCTGCAAGCCCGCCTTTTCGGCGCTAACCGCCACGACGCCAAAGCGCGCGCCGACCACCTGCTGCGGCTGGTCAACCTCACCGAAGCCGCCAACCGGCGTGTGGGCACATACAGCGGCGGCATGAAACGCCGCCTCGATCTGGCCATGGCGCTGGTGCATGACCCGGACGTACTCTTTTTAGATGAACCCACTACCGGCCTTGACCCGGCCAGCCGCCGTGATGTCTGGAATGAAGTGCGGCGGCTCAATCAGGATTTAGGCATGACCATCTTCCTCACCACGCAATATCTTGAGGAAGCAGACGAATTGGCAGACACCATCGGCATCATTTCCAACGGCCAGATTGTCAAAAGTGGCTCTCCAGCACAGCTTAAAGCTTCCCTGGGCAAAGAATCCATTAACCTTGCGTTTGACAGCCGGGAAACGGCCGTACAAGCCCACGCCCTCTTCTCCACTGAAGCCATGCAAGCCCAGGTCGATCGAGACACCGTTCGTCTCTACCTTGACCAGGCTGCCCGCGCCATTCCGCAGGTCGTAGAGCGGCTAAGTCAGGCCAATCTGGAACCGATTTCACTCACGCTCACCCAGCCCACGCTGGACGATGTCTTTTTGCAAGTGACCGGGCAGGCGCTGCAAGCCGCCGCCCCGGCCGTCTAACACATTACAAATTACGGAGAAAAAACCATGACAGTTCAAACAGCCCAATTACAACAAAAGACACCAGCAGCGCCATCCCAGCCCAAAGCGCCTTTCTTAACCCAACTCGTACTCATTACCTGGCAAAACTTGCTCACCATCTTTCGCCGCCCGGAAGCGGTGCTGCCTCCCATCGGCATCAGCCTCTTCTTCCTTTTAATATACGACTCGACACTGGGCGGCGCGGCCAGTTTCATCCCCAACCTGGGGGGCAACAGCTACCTGGGCTTCATCCTGCCCCTCTCCATCGTCAGCTCATCACTTTCCGGCGCAGGCATCGCCGCCCAAAATTTGGTGCGCAACATCGAAGGCGGCTATTTTGACAAACTGCTGCTCACCCCCATCAGCCGCGCCGCCCTGCTCACCGGCACAATTTTGTCCGGCGGTGTTATTCTGGGCTTGCAGGCCAGCATCGTCGTCGGCGTCGCCCTGCTGATGGGTCTGGAAGTGGCAACCGGCGCATTGGGTGCGCTGGCCGTCATCGGCATGGCCGTCCTGCTGGGGCTGGGATTTGCCGGATTCACCATGTCGGCGGCGCTGGGCAGCGGCAACGCGGCTGTGGTGCAAAGCGCCAGCTTCATCTTCTTCCCGCTCACCTTTTTGGCCCCCACTTTTGTCCCGCTGGAACTGCTGGACGGCTGGCTGAAAACGGCCGCCCGCTTCAACCCCATCACCTATGTTCTGGAAGCGATGCGCACCACGCTCAACACCGGCTGGGATGCCCCCACACTACTGCGCGGCATTGCCGCTTGTGTCATACTGGGCACGCTTATGTACATTCTCACTTTGCGCGCACTGCGAATCCGCACCAGCCGCAAATAATCAAGGACTCGGATGAACACATACGAACACCGTTTTACCGTGAACGCGCCGCTAACGGCCGTTTCCCAATTCCACCGTGACAGCCGCGCCCTGCGCCAGCTTACCCCACCGCCGCTGTGGGTGCAGTTCCACACCGTTGAACCGATGGCGGAAGGATCGATTGCTGACTTTACCATGTGGCTGGGGCCGCTGCCGGTGCGCTGGACGGCCGTTCACACCTATGTTGCCCCACACGGCTTTGTGGATACCCAGCAAAAAGGGCCGTTCCAATTTTGGCGCCACACCCACACCTTCCGCGCATTGGGAGACGGCCGTACCGGAATCATTGACCAAATCGAAGCCGAACCGGGCAATTTCATCAGCCGCTTCATGTGGCTGACATTACCCATTCTCTTTGCCTGGCGCGGCTGGCGCACGCGCCGCGAGCTGAATAAAATCACCCGTTATGAACAGAAAAATCAACCTTAAACGCATCCTGCTCTTTGCAGCATTTGTCCTTCTGGCGGCCATCGCCGGTTTTGTCATTTGGGCGGAAACGCCCCTGCAAGCCATGAGCGAAGCAGAAGCCGCCTTGCAAAGCGACGCCCAGGTCGCCGTTGAACAAGATGCCTGGATTACCTTCTATCCGGCACAAGAAACCAGCGACACCGCCCTCATTCTTTATCCCGGCGGGCGCGTGGAAGCCACCGCCTACGCCCCACCCGCCAGAACCATCGCTGAACATGGCTATCTGGTCATTTTACAGCCCATGCCGCTGAACTTTGCCTTTCTCAACGCCAATGCCGCCGACGACATCATCGCCGCCCATCCCGAAATTCAGCATTGGGTGATTGGCGGGCATTCACTGGGGGGCGCGATGGCCGCCAACTATGTCTACAACCACCCCGGCGCGGTAGACGGGCTGGTGTTGTGGGCATCCTACCCTGCCGAAAACAACGACTTGAGCGACCGGGAAGAGCTGTTGGTACTCTCCATCTACGGCACAAACGACGGAAAGGCGGCAGAATTAGCAGCCGCTGCCGACAGGCTGCCGCCACAAACAAAGTGGCTGGTCATCGAAGGGGGCAATCATGCCCAATTTGGCTATTACGGCCGTCAACCCGGCGACGGCGAAGCCACCATTTCCCGTGAACAGGAACAAGAACAAATCATCAACGCCACCCTGGCTCTGCTGCATAAAGTGGCGGAAGAGCAGTAACTAATGCCCACACCCAAAGCTGTCGTTATCGGTGCGGGCATTGGCGGGCTGACCACCGCTGCTCTGCTGCTCAAGGCCGGGCTGGACGTGACCGTGCTGGAAGCCCATGTTTACCCCGGCGGCAGTGCGGGCACGTTCTACCACAAAGGGTTCCGTTTTGATGCCGGGGCGACGCTGGCAGGCGGCTTTGCCTCAGGCGGCCCCCACGCCCGGCTGGCCGACATGCTGGGGCTGACGTGGCCTGTCTCCCCCGTTGACCCGGCCTGGGTGGTCCATTTGCCGGACAAAACCATCACCCAATGGGCAGATGGCGACCGGTGGCGGGCAGAACGGCAGGCCAAACTGCCGGGCACGGAGCCGTTTTGGCAGGCGCAAGAAAAGCTGGCGGCAATAGCCTGGGATGTGTCGTCACGGCCGTTTCCCTGGCCGCCGCAAACCCTACACGAATGGGTCACATTGGCGCAGGCAATACGGCCGTCCCTTCTGCCCGCCCTGCCCCATCTCAACCGCACCGTCGGCGGACTGGCGCAAAATGCCACCCCCGATTTTCGCACTTTTCTCGATGCCCAACTGCTCATTTCGGCGCAAACGACCGCCGCCCACGCCAACGCCCTCTACGGCAGCGCCGCCCTTGACCTGCCCCGGCGCGGCGTGAGCCACGTACACGGCGGCATCGGCAATCTGGCACACACGCTGGCCGACTGGATCACAGCTAATGGCGGGCAGGTTTTGTATCGGCAGCAAGTGACCGGCATGGAAAAGCGTAACGGCCGTATCACCGCCGTCCACACCAACAAAGGGCTGACCATAGAAGCAGACAAGGTGGTGGCAAACCTCACCCCCTGGGGATTGGCCGCCATTTTGGGCGACGATGCGCCGCCGCGCTGGCGTAAACAGCTTGACCAAACGCCGCCGACGTGGGGCGCGTTCACCCTTTATCTGGGACTGGATGCCGCCCGCCTGCCCGCCAATCTGCCCACCCATCATCAGGTTATCACCGACCCGAAACGGCCGTTAGGCGAAGGAAATTCCGTCTTTATCTCCCTCTCTGACGCAAATGATACCGAACGTGCGCCTGCCGGGATGCGCACGGCCACGCTGTCCACGCATACGGCCGTTACGTCCTGGCACACCCTCAACCAACACGACCGCGCCGCTTACGAAGCCCGCCGCGAGCAGTATGCCCAACGAATGCTGGCCGCCGCCGAACGGGCCGTTCCCGGCATCGGGCGGGCGGTACGCTTCTGTCTGCCGGGCACGCCGGTCACATTTCAGCGCTTCACGAAACGGCCGTTGGGCATGGTTGGCGGCTTTGCTCAGGAATCGCTTTGGCGCGCCCGCGGCCCCGCCACCGGCATCGCTAACCTCTGGCTGGTGGGCGACTCCATCTTTCCCGGCCAATCCACCGCCGGGGTGACATTGGGCGGCATTCGCGTGGCGGCGGCTGTGCTGCAAACTGTCACAACAAAACGGCCGTTTTTGCAAAGGGTGCTGTTGTCCCCATAAACGGCCGTTTGGAAGCGTTAAAGCTGCGTCTACTGAAAAAAACGCCAGAAGAAAAATTTGTGGGATTCGTGTAATTAGTACGGGTAACCCGAAGTCCGTATACCGTTATCCGACGAAGTTACCAGAGGTAGCACACACGGAAAACGGAGTTTGTTGATTTGCGGACAACAACGGCTATCCGCAAAAATTGGTTATTGTCGGCGACTCTCTCGCCATATAGAAGGCAGGCGGCGCAGCTTGTCCCAAGTGCCGATATAAGCACGGCGGCTGAAAACATCGTAATCATGATGTTCGATGTCCTCTAAAATAGCCCGGTACAGTTCGGCAGCAGCGGCAATAGCAAAACGGCCGTCCTTGTTCAACATATAGATTCCCGGCCACGCTTCTTCATACAAACGCCGGTTCCTTTCAATCTGAAAACGCATAAAAGCACGCCAGTTATCGGTAACACGGCCATTGGCAATATCTTCTTCAGACAACCCAAAGGCAGCCAACTCTTCTTGTGGCAAGTAGATGCGACCCCGTGCCCAATCTTCCGCCACATCGCGCAAGATATTCGTCATCTGCAATGCCAGACCCAATTTGATAGCATAAGGAATCGCCTCCGGCCCGCTGTAGCCAACTATGTGCATACTCATCAAGCCAACCGTTGAAGCCACCCCGTAGCTGTAAACCGCCAAATCAGCAAAGGTCTCGTATCGCGTTTTGGTCAGATCGCTGGCGATACTATCAACGAGCTGTTCGGCATAGCGAACAGGCACATGATAGTTGGCACGGGCATCGGCCCAGGCCAACGCGACCATATCATTGGGGGAAGGCTGAGGAGAAAAGACCCGTTTGCGCCAAATTTCCAGCTCGCGTACGGCCGTTTCCGGGTGTTCGTCCACAATATCATCTGTCACCCGGCAAAAAGCATAGAGCGCACGTACCGCCTGCCGTTTTTTTACTGGCAGCAATCTGGAAGCCATATGAAAAGAACGACTGTGTACGGCGGTAATCGACTCGCAATATGCATACGCCTGCTGCAATACCGTCTTGTCCCCTGTCAGTTGGGGCAAATGCAGCCTTTGCGGTATCACTGCCTCATGAGCCAGAGCTAATAAATGAGATTCCCAAGTTTGTATTTGTTGCACAGCCAATTACCTCCAGATTTAGATAAATACATTCAGGCAGACAAAAAACCTCCCTTCATCAATCATCGTATCAGAACAAATTCATATTGTCAATAAATTGCACAGGTTATCTTGACAAAATAATAACAACTTGTTATGATGCACGTGCATCAAATAAAAATTTACGCTCATATCGGCTGGTGAATACGGCCGTTTTTCACAATATGAGTCTTCTGAAAAAAGCAACTGCAGAGTCGCAAAGGGAGCGGAGAATTTGAAGTTACCAGAGAAAAAACCTTTGTGTTCTCTGCGCCTCTGCGGTGAAATCAACCTTTTTCAGTGAACTCACAATATGGACAGAAAATGTGGACAAAAACAAACTACTACATACAACCCGAAGTCCGCATACCGTTTTCCGACGAAGTTGCCAAAGGCGGCACGCACGGAAAACGGATAACGGAATACAGTCACGGCCTGCTTTAATCCAGCAATCACCAATCTTTGGTTTCAGAAAGGAGCATCAAATAACAACATCATTTGACACAGTGCTATGTACAACTTAAAAGCAGTAGTTACAAAAACAGGCATGAAGCCAGACACGATACGTGCCTGGGAGCGGCGCTATGGACTGCCTCTCCCCAAGCGGACAAAGGGTAGACACCGCCTTTACTCACAACGCGATCTGGAAACGATTAAATGGCTGCAAGCCCGGTTGGCAGAGGGAATGAGTATCAGCCAGGCTGTTAAATTATGGCGAAGCCTGGAAGCAGACGACCATGACCCGCTTCACATTTATGAGAGCAAAGCCACACAGGAAACGGCCGTGTCTGTTCACGGTGACCAAATTGAGGAACTACGCAAAAAGTGGATCGAAGCCATCCACCAATTTAACGAAGCCTCGGCTGAAAGAGTATTGACCCAGGCGTTCGCGCTTTACCCGCCAGAAACAGTCTGCCTTCAACTGCTTATGAAAGGGCTGGCCGACATTGGAAACCAATGGTACAGCGGCGAAGTCACCATCCAGCAAGAACATTTTGCATCGGCATTGGCCATGCGCCGTCTGAACACACTTTTGGCCGCCGCGCCGCCCCCTACCCGCCGCGAGCGCATCATCATTGCCTGCCCGCCTCATGAAAACCATATCTTTGCCCCGCTGCTGCTGACTTTAATGATGCGCTATCGTAGTTGGGATGTCATTTTTCTGGGGGCAAACGTTCCTCGTGAGGGACTGGAAAAGATGTTGAACGAAGTGCATCCCAACCTGGTAATGCTCACAGCGCAGCAGCTGCAGGCAGCCGCTTCTTTGCTGGAAATCGCAAACTTTTTGCACAGCCGAAATATATCTGTTGCCTTTGGCGGTTTGGTTTTCAACCTGATCCCTGATTTACAAGCCCGCATCCCAGGCCACTTTTTGGGCGAACGTCTGGAGGAAGCGCCCCATATCATAGAAAATTTAATCACGCTCGCCCCAAAACCCCCGGAACCCAAACCGGTTCCACCCGAATATGGCGTGGCACTGACCCATTTTCGTCAACAGCAGTCCCGCATAGAAGCCCATATGTGGCAAAAATTTAACCAAACAGAAATGCCTTATGAAAATTTTGTTGATGCCAACCAGCACATGGCCAACAATATTGTGGCAGCCTTAACGTTAGGTGATATGGCGTATTTGGGCACGAAAATAATTTGGCTGGAACAACTGTTAATCAATTATCGCTGGCCGCCGACAATTTTGCAGCGATATTTGGCAGCTTATCACGATGCGGCCAATTTGTACCTAAACGGCCGTGGCCGGCCAATTGTCGATTGGCTGGCACAATTTATTCAACCCGAAGAATAAGACCATCCCAAAAAGAAGTATGACAAAATTTGCAGCGTAAATTCCCGCTGGTGGCGCGGTGAGGACACCGGCCACAGCTAGAGAGGCTGTACAGTTACCGTTATTTTTGGCTCGTCACTTATAGTTTTAGACCCGACAGGTCTCAAATAAAAACAGGAAAAGAAAAAATGAAAGAAAAAGTAATTATCATCGGCAGTGGATTTGGTGGACTGGGTGCAGCAGCGAGATTGGCTGCCCAGGGTTTTCAAGTAGAAATTTTTGAAAAGTTGGACAAACCGGGTGGCCGTGCTTATGTTTTTGAACAAAATGGCTTCAAATTTGACGGCGGCCCCACTGTTATCACCGCCCCCTTTATGTTCGACGAAATTTTTGCCCTGGCAGGGCGCAGGCGGGAAGATTATGTCGAGTTTAAGCCGCTGGACCCGTTCTACCGCATCTTTGACCACACGGGACGGCCGTTTAACTACAACGATGACCCCAACTTCATTGCCGATCAAATCCGTCAATGGAATCCAAAAGATGTGGAAGGTTACGGCCGTTTCATGGCCTCCACCCAGGCAATCTTTCAAAAAGGATTCGTGGAACTGGCTGACAAACCGTTCCTGAGCATCGGTGACATGCTCAGAGTCGCCCCTGATTTAATCAAGCTGCAATCATATAAATCAGTTTACAAATATGTCTCCCAATTTGTTGAAAATGAATTCCTGCGTCGCGTCTTTTCTTTCCATCCGCTGCTCATTGGCGGCAATCCCTTCGATTCTTCTTCGATTTACGCCATGATTCATTACCTTGAGCGGGAATGGGGTATTCATTACGTCATGGGCGGCACAGGTGCTTTGGTAAATGCGCTGGTGAGATTAATTGAAGAGCTGAACGGCCGTATCCACCTCAACAGCCCCGTCAGCGAAATCATCATTCAAGGCAAACGCGCCACCGGCATCCGCCTGGCCGACGGCACCGTCCACACCGCCGACCACGTCATTTCCAACACCGACGTTGCCTGGACCAACATGAACCTCATCCCGGCCAACAAACGCAGCCTGCGCAACAGCGACTTCCGCTGGAAAAAGCTCACCCGCTACAGCATGTCCCTCGTCGTCATCTACTTTGGCACCAAAAAACTGTACCGGCACGAAGGCAAACTGGCCCACCACAACATTATCCTCAGCGAACGATACAAGGGCTTGCTGGCCGACATCTTCAAACACAAAGTCCTGCCGGAAGATTTCTCCCTTTACCTGCACATGCCCACCCTCACCGACCCCAGCATCGCGCCCGACGGCCACGAAGGCTTTTACGTCCTGGCCCCCGTACCTCACCTGGGTGCTGACGTAGACTGGGCACAGGCAGCCAAACCATACCGCGACGCCATCATGCAGTTCCTGGAAGACAACTACCTGCCCGATTTGCAGGCCAACCTCGTCGCCGAACACATGATTGACCCGCGACACTTTGAATCCCAACTCAACAGCTTTATGGGAGCGGCATTTTCCGTAGAACCAATCCTGACACAATCAGCCTGGTTCCGCCCCCACAACCGCTCGGAAGATTTCGAGAACCTGTACTATGTTGGCGCAGGTACGCACCCCGGCGCGGGGCTGCCCGGCGTCCTCTCCTCTTCCAAAATTGCCGAGGATTTGATTATGGATGCCAGCAAGCAGCAGTCAGCTATCAACCACCAGCAATTCGCTTTTAGCGGTTAACATTTAATCATGACCAAACAACTACCCATCGCCAAACCAAAAACCGGCCTCCGCGTCCTCAAAGGTCTGGCGCGTGATCGTTCCCTGCTAACCGCCATGGCCATCATGCACGATGAAGCCGGACCAGCCTTCCAAATTACGCTGCCCGGCTTCAAGCCAGCCGTCATGGTTGGCCCGGAGAGCAACCGGCAAATCATGGTCAGCCAGAGAGAACATTTCCACTGGCGCAGTCCTACCGATCCGGTGACAAAGCTGCTGCGCCACGGCATTCTGGTGGAAGATGGCGAGTCCCACGCTGCTCGCCGGGCAGAAATGGAACCGGTTATGCAAAAACGGCATGTTCTGCCCCACATCCCGGCCATGCAAGCTTACACCGATCGCGTTCTGGATAGTTGGGAGGATGGCTCTGTGCAGGATATGTTGGTAGAAATGCGCCGCGCGGCACTGCTTATCTTCATGGGTACACTGCTAAAAGTTGATTTTAGTGCAGACCTGGAACGAATGTGGCAGCCGATTTTACGCACCATCAAATATATCTCGCCCGGCTTGTGGATCATCTGGCCCAATATGCCCCGTCCCGGCTTCAAAAGGGCATTGGCAGAGATGGATGATTACCTGTTTGAGATTATAAAGGAACGGAGATTAGAGATTGAGAGATTGAAAGGAACAACCCAATCCCCCAATCTCCTAACCTCCCCATCACAAGATTTACTGACCCACCTGGTCTCCCTGCCCCACATGAGTGACGACCTCATCCGGGACCAGATTTTGACGATGCTGATTGCCGGGCATGACACGAGTACGGCGCTGCTGGCCTGGGCGCTGTACCTGATGGGTGAACATCCCGACACGATGTTGCAGGCAGTGAGGGAAGTAGACAGGGTGGTGGGGCGTGATGACTTACGGGAAGCGCACATGAACCAACTGCCATACCTGGACAGCCTGATTAAGGAAACGCTGCGGCTTTACCCACCCATTCATGTCAGTAACCGGTTAACGGCCGTAGACACCCAAATAGACGGTTATGAAATTAAGGCGGGTACACGGGTCATGGCTTCGATCTATCTGTCGCATCGGGACGGCCGTTACTGGCATGAACCTGACAAATTTCAACCTGAACGATTTACAAAAGGGGCTAAAAAACCGCCCCCCTTCACTTACGTCCCCTTTGGCGGCGGGCCGCGTAATTGTATTGGGGCTGCTTTTGCCCAAATTGAAGCCAAAGTTGTGCTTGCCCGCATTTTGCAGCGGTTTAAGCTGACTTTATTGCCGGGGCAAAAGATACGGCCGTACATGGGCGCCACCCTGGAACCCTATCCCGGCGTAAAAATGCAAGTGGCACAGATTAACAGGACGATTTAAGATGACTTATTTTGGCTTTCTCGCCTTATTTTTAGGTATCCCCATTGCCGGTTTACTGGCAATCACCATACTCGACCAACGAAACGGCCGCAGCCTGCCGCCACATCTTTCTGCCTGGGCACCGGCTGCGGCCATCGCCATCCACGTTATCATCGCCCTTCTCTACACCACACCCTGGGACAACTATCTTGTTGCCACCCGCGTCTGGTGGTACGATCCGACCCTGGTGACCGGTATTACGCTGGGCTGGGTCCCTGTCGAAGAGTATACATTCTTCATCTTGCAGCCAATTTTGGCCGGGCTGTGGCTTTTATTGCTACTGCGGCGATCCCAACCATTACAGCTTCAAAAATCACCGAGCATCTCCCAAAACAACCGTTTCCGTTGGCTGACAACTCTCCCGGTTATGATTGTTTGGGCAGCAACGGCCGTTATTCTTCTTACTGGCTGGCAGCCGGGCACTTATCTGGCACTGGAACTGGTCTGGGCACTACCGCCAATTGCACTCCAGCTTGCTTTTGGGGCAGACATATTGCGGCAAAACGGCCGTTTGGTTCTACTCACCATCATCCCATTAACCCTCTACCTCAGCGCTGCCGACGCCCTGGCAATCAACTGGGGCACATGGACAATTAATCCGGCCCAGTCGCTCAACCTGTTTCTGGGAGGCATCTTGCCAGTAGAAGAATTTATCTTCTTTTTACTAACCAACACACTCATTACTTTTGGGGTGATTTTAGTATTAGCCCAGGTCAGTCACCAGCGATTGGCTGCACTCAAAAATCTGGTACACATAACCCGAAATCCGTATACCGTTTCCCAACGAAATCACCAGAAGTAGCGCACACAGAAAACGGAATACGGCTCACGGATTACGAAAAAAGGACACCCAAATGGAACTAAACATCAACAACAAAACCGTCACCGTCGCCGATAACCCCAGCATGCCACTGCTGTGGGTGCTGCGGGACGAACTGGGCCTGACGGGCACAAAATTTGGCTGCGGCGTGGGCATTTGCGGCGCCTGCACCGTCCATGTGGATGGCGTGGCCACGCGCGCCTGCATCACCCCCGTCGAAACAGTGGTGGGGAAAGAAATCCGCACCATTGAAGGGCTGGCCCAAGGCGGCGAGCTGCATCCGGTGCAGCAGGCGTTTATCGAAGGGCAGGTTCCCCAGTGCGGTTGGTGCATGAGCGGCCAAATTATGACGGCCGTTTCCTTCATCGAAACCACGCCCAACCCCACACCAGAACAAATTGTGGCGGCAATGGGGAACAACTACTGCCGCTGCGGCTGCTACACACGCATTTATACGGCCGTTGCCAAAGCCGCCGGTGTGGATGAGGAGGAAACGGCATGACCGACAAACCAACAAACAAACGGCGCTGGCGCATCTCGCGGCGCAAATTTCTCATTGGACTGGGTGCTGCTGGCGGCGTGCTGGCCATTGGCGTGGCGGCGGGGCTGCCATACGGCCGTCTCAAGCTGGCCGAAATGGTGGAATCGGGCGGCGGCGGCTTTGGCGGGCTGACCAACGAGCCGTGGGCGTGGTTTGAAGTGGGGCAGGACGGCCGTTTCACCCTCTACGTTAGCAAAGTGGAGATGGGGCAAGGCATTCACACCGCCCTCAAGCAGATTGCCGTTGACGAACTGGGACTCTCCTGGGAGGCGCTGACCGTGCAGCAGGGCACAACCAGCCTGGGGCCAGCAGACAGCGCTGGTACAAACGGCAGTTTCTCCGTTTCGGGCAGCTTCACCCCCCTGCGTGAAGCCGCCGCCACGCTGATGGCGATGCTGCGCCAGGAAGCGGCCGTCCAAACCGGCCAGCCCGCCGACGCGCTGGTGGTACAGGATGATGGCTTTGCGGTGAACGGCCGTCTCGCCATCACCTACGCCGACATCATCGCCAACAAAAGCGGCGAGTGGGACGTGCCGGAAGAAGCCGCCCCACTCAAACCCGCTGCCAGCCTGAAAGTCGTCGGCCAGCCCCAGCCCCGCGTGGACATCCCCGCCAAAGTGACCGGGCAGGCGGTGTACGGCTTTGACGCCCGCGTGCCCGGCATGAAATATGGCGCGGTGCTGCGCCCGCCGACGCTGGAAGCCACCCTGAAGCGTGTGGACACCAGTGCCGCCAAAGCCATGCCCGGCGTTGTCGCCATCGTGGAAGACGGCGATTTTGTGGGCGTGGTGGCCGATAACCGGCTGCAAGCGTGGGCGGCGCTGGGGGCAATTGAAGCGGAATGGGACGAAGGCAAGCTGTGGCAGCAGGCGGAATTGGAAGAACTGGTGACGGCGGGCGGGCGCGGCGGCGTGGATGTGCAGCGCGTGGGCGACGTGGACGCCGCCTTTGCCAATGGCCACGTCATCACCGCCGAATACCGCACGCCCTTTGCCGCCCAATCCCCGCTGGAGGCGCAGGCGGCGCTGGCCGATGTGCGCCCGGAC
>CAZRIB010000039.1:0-15282 GCA_964600035.1 uncultured Ardenticatenaceae bacterium
AATAACCAATCTCTAACTCACCACAAAAGAGGCCAACTATGACAAAAATACCCACCTATCCATTCGGCCGTACAGGCCACCACAGCACCCGCACCCTGTTTGGCGGTTTTGCCCTCAGCAGTTGTTCGCAGGCCAAAGCCGATGAAGTGCTGGAGCTGGTTTTGGCGTATGGCATTAACCACATCGACACGGCTGCCAGTTACGGCCGTTCCGAAGAGCGGCTCAAGTCGTGGCTGACCAAACACCGCGACCACTTCTTTTTGGCAACCAAAACAGAACAGCGCACCTACAAAGGCGCCTGGGCAGAACTGGAACAGTCGCGCCAACGTATGGGCGTAGACACCATTGACCTGTGGCAAATGCACCTGCTGGTGGAAGAAGATGCGTGGCAGACCGCATTTAGCCCCGATGGCGCATTGAAGGCTTTTCTGGAAGCGCGAGAAAAAGGCATTGTGCGTTATCTGGGAGTCACCGGACATGGCGTTCAGGTTGCCCGGATGCATTTGCGCTCTCTGGCCCAACATGACTTTGACAGTGTTCTGCTGCCTTATAACTACTCGATGATGCAAAACCCACAGTATGCGGCCGATTTTGCCGAATTGGAACAATTTTGCCTGAAGCACAATGTTGCCATGCAAACGATTAAGGCGGTGGCACGGGGGCATTGGGGCAGTAAAAAGGCCAATCGCAATACGTGGTACGAACCGCTGGAAGCACAGGATGCCATTGATACGGCCGTTGCCTACACCCTGAACCGCCCGCACCTCTTTCTCAATACAGTGGGCGACCCCGACCTGCTGCCCAAAGTACTAGACGCCGCCAGCCGCTTCCGGCCACAGCCGCAAGCTGAGCTAGATGCCAAAATGGCCGCGCTGCAAACAACCCCGATGTTTGCGTAGCAGATAGCCAACCACCCACACTCCTGTAAAAATGCCTCTTAAGCAAGAGAAATGTTCTCGTAATACAAATTGTAATAAAAGTATGATAGACTTGATTTGTTGCTTGCTGCCATCTAAAACAATAAAAAAGGAATATCTCATTATTGAACAGACGCACCTTCATAGCGGCCTTTGCCCAAACCACGATTTTCAGTGCTTTCTTTTTGAAAACCCCCGGCTCTTTAATTGCAAAGATACCTCTTGAAATAGTATTCAATAACAAACTTTTGAAAATTTCTGGTGCAGGACAGATTTTGGAATCAACTGACAACGGCGCAACATGGGAAACTGCAGCCGATTTCGGCCCGGATATTCACATTAAGCAATTGTTTTTACACAATCATACGCTTGCTGCCCAACTTCAATTTCACGGGTAACAATTTGCATTGTATTCCCGTAACGGCCGTTTCTGGCAAACATCCACAGCATTCTGACCTTCCCAATTCAGGGAATTTTTATCCGGCATTCAGCACAATCTGCTGATACACAAATAAGGAGTTTCTTATGTCTGAGCCATTTCTTGGTGAAATTCGATTGTTCGGTTTTAACTTTGCTCCCAGAGGCTGGGCGCATTGTGATGGACAGCTTCTGCCCATTGCCCAAAATTCAGCTTTATTTTCTTTATTAGGCACAATTTATGGCGGCGACGGCCGTACTACCTTTGCCCTCCCTGATTTGCGTGGTCGTGTACCCATGCATATGGGAACTGGTCCCGGGTTATCCAGCCATCCAATTGGTCAAAAAAGCGGCAATGAAAGTGTTACATTAACGGAAACCCAAATACCTTCTCACAGCCACACGGCCAACGGCACAGTCCAGGCAGTAAGCGGCGATGGTAACAACAAAGGACCAGCAGGCAATGTTCCAGCCAGTCTCAGCCGTGAAAACGCTTATTCAAGCGACACACCAGACACAGCAATGGCTGCTGACGGGGTAAACGTCACCGTAAATAACACAGGCGGCGGGCAGGCTCATACCAATATGCAGCCCTATCAGGTTGTAAATTTTTGCATTGCCCTGACAGGGATCTACCCCTCCCGTAACTAGTATGCAGTTGAATTTACAGCCAGTCACTGAGGCTGATATGCCCTTTTTGCGTCACGTTTATGCGTCTACCCGCCAGGAAGAAATGGCAATGGTGGACTGGAATGAGGCGCAAAAAGAGGCATTTATTCAAATGCAGTTTGAGGTACAATCTCAAGGATACCGGCAGCAGTACCCAACGGCCGTTTGGCAGTTAATTTTGCTTGAAAATGAACCAATTGGCCGTTTAATTGTGGACAGGCATGATGACGTTATTAAGCTGATGGATATTGCCCTGCTGCCGGAATATCGCGGCCAGGGCATTGGCACGCGGCTTGTCAGGGAGTTGACTGTTGAGGCTAAATTGAAACACATCCCCATTCGGCTCTACGTGTCAAAAATTAATCACAAAGCATACCGACTTTATAAGCGGTTGGGCTTTACTCAAATTGGGGAAACTGGTATGCATATTTGGATGGAATGGCAGCCTGACTAATTGAAAACGGCTTCGTAGTAACGGCCGTTTCCATCCGCATCTATAGGAACCAAAAAAATATTTTCAATCGTTCCAATCTGTTCATGATAAAGAGAATACATGCCCTGATTCAACACCGGTTCAATTGGCCCGCGAAAGACAAGCGAGAAAGGCTCTTTTCGCAATGCCTGCCTGTCACGCCAGACAGGCAGCGACTCTCGGTAAGAAGTTGATTTTTGCACATCAATTAACGTAAGCTGGAGCGTAACCTCTGGTGACAAAACCAAATTAAAGGGTGTATTCAACCAAGGCTGACAAACCGTAAATGACAACTTTTCCAGTTTCATAAAATATCCAAAAATAACTTGAGCGGGCCAATTAATATCAAGGAGAGGATACAAATGGCAAATACAAATGTAACCGAGAACAAGACAACTACCAAATCTTACGCTCGGCATTGGCTGGTCAAACGAGGATTCGCACTGATTTTAGGCTTGTTTATCATTACATCACTTGTCAGCACAGCAGCCGCCAAGATTGCTCCCATCAATACCAATGACAACGTATGGGATAGTAATTGGGGTAATCCTATGCACATTGATACCATTTCAGGACCTGCTGGATTTGATATTGACACATTTTGGGTAAACACAGATGCTTCTTCGCCAACAACCTACTACTTTGGTTTGAGTACCATTGGCACGTTAGACACCAATGCCATTGTTTACTTTTTTATAGATTGCAACGATAACAACAGTTTTACTGACCCTGTAGACAGAATTTTAGAATATGACCCACTTAATGATTGGGTAACTGAATACACCGGGGATGAATCAACTACTGAGTTTGGTGCGGATACGGATGGTGAAAAGATTTCCAGCGGCGGTAATGATTCCGTTGAAGTGATGACTACTAATGCCGGGACCGTTAGCTGGAGTACCTGTCAGCTTGCCAATCATCAAATCAAGGCTGAAATTTGGAACGACATCATTACCAATGTCCCCGACAGCAGCCCATCCCAATCCAGCACCCCGCCCCGTGTTTATGATTTACCTACGGCCGTTACGCTTAACAATGTCACTGGCAGCAATCCCATGACCGGAAAGCTGTGGCTTCCTGTCGGTGTCATTCTGGCTGCACTCATAACCCTTGTTTGGGCATTAAGAACAAAAAGGGCGTAGCAACAACCGCACCACCTCTGACTCTTAGCTCATCTAAAAACCGCAGGCGACTCATTCAATCCCGGCAATCATTGGCAGGAAAACGGCCGTTTCCAGGTCGTTATAGCTGCTTGCCGGTGCCTCCACCCAGGCAACCACCTCCTGCCCGGCATCCAGCTTAACCATGATGTAGCCCCAAATCTCCGTGTCGTCTTCGGCCGTGTAACTAAAGTCGGCACGCAGCCACAACGCCCCACCCAGCAGCACCCGCCGGGCTGGTTCCGCCGAAAAGTCGGCGATACCCGTACCGGCATCGCGCAGCAGCGCCGCCATCACATCCGCCGCCGGGCGCGTTTGCGGCTGGAATCGGAGCGCCACAAAGGTATGGGCATCGGCCGTAAAACGCTGCCAGCTTTCCGTGGGCTGGTACACAAAATCTGTTGGCTGAGGCACGGAAAAGGCCGCCAAATCCAGCCGTGCCCAATTGCCCGGATGTAGGCCAAAACCGGGTTGGGCAAAGTGCCAGCTTGTGGCTATGGTGGCGAGCGCTTCCTGCACGGCCGTTTCCGCTTCAGACGGCGCATCCACATCCACCACATACCCCACCCCATCATGCACAAAAGTCAGAAAAACCCCGGTATGGGGCGTGCCATTGGCATGGGTGTAGCCATAAATGACCCGCTTGCCGGAAATGGTTTCCCCCACCAGCAGTTCATCGCGGTACAACACAGCCACATCGCCAAAGGCATCCAACGTACTGGCCGCCAGATTTTCGGCTGTACTGCCTGGGGTAAGCTGCGGGTAAAGGGTGATGGCAAGCTGCGTATCACCGGTGCGGCTGCGGGTATAAAGCAGGGTGTCGCTGTAAACGGGCGTGTACCATGTGTCCGGGTAGTTGAACTGGAAGCCGAGATAGGGGTCTAGATAGGTGCTGACACCGGGCTGGTTGTGGCTGTTGTCCAAAGTAACGGGGGCCAGCGACACGGCCGTTTCGCCCACTCCATTACGCACCAAAAAACCGGCCTCATAATCGCCATCCGGTAAAGGCCGCCATTCGTAAGCCAGCGTGCCCCCTGCGCCAAAATGCAGCACCGCCCCCGGCTGGTAGGCAACAGTGGCATCATTTTGCAAATACGGTGTCAAAAGTTGAAAGGAGTCACCGGGCTGGGGGACTGCCTCGGCAACGGCCGTACTGTTTTCATTGGCAGCCGCCCACAAACGCACTTGCTGGCCGGTTTGCTGGTCAAAAACAAGGCTGGCAGATACGGCCGTGCCGCCCGACGGCTGCCAAATTCCCTGCACCGAAAAGTACCGCCCCTCGTCTGAAACAGGCAGCATCACCACAAAATCCCCCTCGCCATTTTCATCAAACAGCCAGGTCGCCTCTGGCCGCCAGATGTAAAAATCTTCATGCACGCCATCCCGCCAAACGGACAATGTAGAGCCATCCGGCAGATAAGTGGGTTCAGGGATTAGCGGGTTATATTCCAGCAAACGACGGCCGTTTACCGCAGCCTGGCTGGCTAAAAAGGCAACTTCCTGCACGCCGCGCCCGGCAATTTCAAAGGCAAAGTAGGCGGGCTGCTGCATACCTGCTGTGTCTGGTTGGGCGACCAGCGTCAGCGTGGGTGGGGAAGAAGCGGCCGTATCTCCTGACCAATAGGCATCCAGCAGCGACTGCCAACCGGTCAATGTGGTCATCTGGCGGTAGTCGGCATCTTCACCGGCAGGGGTGGCGGGCAGATTAATGGCCACCCCGCTGCTCTGCCGGTAGCCAATGCCCGCTTCATGGGCCAATACTGCCTCTGCCAATGCCTGGGTGATTTGTTCGGCGGCCTGAGCAGCCAGGGGGTCTGGACTGCGCTGGGCAAATATCGCGGCAAATCGCCCCAGGTCAACGGCCGTTGACGGTGCGGCGGCTGTGTCTGCGGCCAGTGGGGCATCGCTGTAAATGGCTGCGCCGCTGCGGGCATCGCTCACGGCGCTGGCCAGCAAGGTTGGCTGGATGCTAACTTGCTCGGCAAGGTGGTCAATGGCGGCTGTCAGGCGGGGAATGTGAGGCAGGGAAACGGCCGTAATCGTCACAAAATCATCCCGGTCACTTTGAGCATAATAGTCGGCAAATGTTTGCACAATGGTTTGGGCAAGGGCTGCCCCATCTTGCCGGGGATTGTTGGCTAGCTGGGTCAGCCAGGCGGTGTAGTCCCATCCTGTACCGGGGGTCAATGCGGGAGAAGCAACGGCCGTTTGCGCCACCGATGACAGCCCGGCGAACAGTTCCAGTTGGGCCATCAGGCAGGCATCGAATCCCAACAGGTCGAAAGGTTGAGCCAGTGGGGTCAGGGCATCGGCCAATTCGGGCAAAGTAAGTTGGTCTGCGCTGCTGTTGTCTGTGGCAATGCCCTGCCAGCCTGCACCATGATTCCAAAGGATGAGGGCGGTGTGGTTGGCCGGATAGTTGGCTGTGCCCCAGGCGATAAAGTCGCGCAAGGTTTCCGGGCTGCCCATGTTTTGGGTTCCCATTTCTGCCAGTACCGGGCTGGAAACGGCCGTTGGGTCATCGTCGGGCTGAATGCGCAGGCGGCGGGTTTGGCCGTTGTCTAGCTGCACAATCACCTGCACATTGTCTGGCAGCGGGGCGGCTTCCATTTCGTTCAGGTCGAGCAGGGAAGCAGGAGCCAATGTGTTGTCGGCGGCCATGTAGATGAGAATGGTCCAGTCGGCCAGAGCCGGGTTGGGGGTGGCTGTTGGCGCGGCAGACAGGGTGGGCAGTGGTGGCAGGGTGGAAACGGCCGTTGGTATGGCCACTGGTATGGCCGTTTGTATGGCAGTGGGCAGGGGAACGGCCGTTGGCAAAGCAGTTGGCACTGGCTGCGGGTTTACAAATTCGCAGGCCGCCAGCCACAGGAACAAGAACAGGCATGACAGTCGTTTCATGGCTATAGATTGTAACACGGGGATGGGGGAGGATAGAGATTGGGGATTGGAGGATAGAGATTGGGGATTGGAGATTAGAGATTGGGGATTGGAGATTGTAGGGGCAGGTTCGTTCTGAATCTGCCCCTACATCACAAAAAGCCACTCAGCGAGGTGCAGGAGGTGCTTCTGGAAGGGCAGGCAGGTCTGTGCCCAACTGCTCGACGGCCACTGTAATGGGAACAGGGCCTTCTTCCTGGGTTACCTGGTAGATGTAACGGCCGTAGCTCCATTGAGCCACCAGTACCAGAATGAAAAATACTATCAAGCTGCGGACAAAAACCTTCTTCAGGTTCAGGTCGGCCAGCGTGTTGCGCCATACGGTTGCTTTGGCAACTTGGGGCGCGGCTTCCACTGTCTCATCCAGCAGTTGGCTGCGAATCTGGTTGATGTCGGTTAAACGGCCGTTTTCCGGTTTGGCCGACCGTTTTTTGTTTGCAAATCGTTTTCTGTTTTCAGTCATCTTAAAAGCCCTCACACCTGTTACTTTTTCCAGCTCACATTGATGACAGCGTAGCCGCCATTTTCGTAATAGTTAACACGGACGGTATGCATACCGGCAGATATATCTACTTCTCGTTCGTATTTGGTTGCTGATTGGTTGCGCCAGGCACTGATAACGGCCGTGCCATCGACAAATACCTGCACACCGTCATCAGCAGTCGCTTTGAACTCATATTCTTCATCTTCAAAGTTAAACTGGCCTTCCCAACGAACCGAGAAATTGTCTGGCCCAACACCACCGCCGGGACCACCTGTTTTCCACTGATAGTTGATGCTCGATTCGCACTGTGCATAAACAGGATCACCACTTAAATTGCGGTTGTTAAAATATTCAGCCAAAAATTGTCCGGGCGCACATTCAGTTACGGCTTTTTCCCAGGACACGTTGGCGAGCGCCACACTTCCCGCATCATAATATTCCACACGCAAATCATGTTCACCGGCTGTCAACTCTTTGCGCCCAGCGTAAGATGTTTCTGTTTGGTTGCGCCAGCCGTCAATGACTTGAGAACCATCTACCCACATACGAATGCCATCATCCGCAGCAGCCCGGAAGGTATAGGTGGCATCTTCAAAGGAGAAACGGCCGCTCCAGCGCACAGAGAAATTGTCCTTGTTTACGCCCTGCACCGGCACACCAGACCCCCAATTGTTTTGAATGGCATTTTCACAGCGCACAACAGCGGGTTCGCCGCTCAAATTACGATTATTGAAATATTCGGCCAGGAACTGCCCGGTGGGGCAAGATTCGACCATTTCGCTCCAATTCAGTTTGGCAACTGCATAGCCGCCTCGCTCATAATATTCCATTTTGACGGTGTGGATTCCGGCGGTTAGCCGCTGCGGCGCACGATAGGTTGTAGCAGATTGGGGTTTCCAGGCATCAACCAACAGGGCATCATCTACCCACACACGCACGCCATCATCGGATGTGGTAATAAAGGCGTATTTCTTTTCTTCAAACTGAAAATCACCTGTCCAGCGAATGGAGAAGTTGTCTTTGTTAACACCGTTTCCAGGGCTGTTTCTGGCCCAGTTGTAGTCGATGGACTGCTCACAACGAGTCAGCACCGGTTCACCGCTCAAGCTGCGGTTATTGAAATATTCGGCCAAAAATTCGCCGGTTCCGCAGGGGTTGATGGTGATGGTGACGGTGTCTTCGGAAACGGCAACGGCATCTGACCAGTAGCTTTTGCCGTTGTAGTCGGCACGGAAGGCGAGGGTGTTGTCTACCAGTGAGAAAACGGCCGTTCCGTCTACGGCCGTTGTCCCTTCCACGCCAATGTATTCTTCTGCTTCGGTGTAGGCATACAAGGCCACGTCGGCAACAGGCTTGCCGGTGATGTCATTTACCTGAACGGTAAACGGCCGTGCCCCTGTGTTTACAGTGGCCTGTGCTTCACCAACCAACAGCACCGTGTCCGACCAAAACCATTGCAGTTGGTGCTGCGATAAAAAACGGTAACGGCCGTCTGGCAAATTAAAAGAAACTGCGCCGGTCTGGTCTGTTTTGCCATTAACCTTTTGGTATACACCGTTCTCGTCGTAAACAAATACCGGTACATCGGGGATGCCTTGTCCGTTTTCGGCCGTGACTGTCACGGTAATCTTGCCGGACCCTTCGCCCACTTCTTCATCCCCAACCAACTGCCCAAGGGCATCACGCACACTACCGCCCATTAAAGTAAGCGCGCCAACTACTGCCAGCGCCATTAAAGCCAACAGCAAGACATATTCGGTCACAGCTTGACCTTTTTGGTCTTGCCATTTCTTTTGGGTAATGCGTTGTTTCGTTTGAGTCATGAAAATATCTCTCCTGTAACAGGTAAAACGGGATGTCCATTGGTAAGCGTTCAGTTGGTCAGCCAGCACCCGTATTCCGTAATCCGTAATCCGTAATTCGTAATTCGTAATTCGTAATTCGTGTGCTCTACCTCTGGTAACTTCGTCGGAAAACGGTATACGGACTTCGGGTTACGTGTTCTATTCTCTGCGCAACGCGGTGTTCCATCTGAACGGATACGTCCATTGTTTTCTTAATTCAAATTACTTTCCTGTTTTCACCCAAATCTTCCAATTTTTAGGTTATCATGAAGAGGTTGTAGGTTTGTATAGGAGAGATGTATTGGCAGGACTAAAGGACTTCCTGTTTGCTGAAACCAATTTGCCGCCTCCGTAAATGGAGCGCCAGCCCCTTGCTGGCCGTGTGCCGCCTGGGAAGGCAGCGCTCCATTTCATTGATTTGACGATTGGCGCAGACAATGTGCCTTGTAAAGTAAATTTTTAGTAACTGTACAGCCTCTCTAGCTGTGGCCGGTGTCCTCACCGTGCCACCAGCGGGCACGGTCTGGAGAGCAGTCCTTCGGGACTGAGATGCGGCCCGAGCACCTGTATAGTCACAATTTTTATACATTTTTAGAACGCAGATTAACGCGGATGACACGGATTTTTAGCTGACTTGTCCGTGTTTATCTGTGTAAATCCGTGTCCTGTAAAAATGAATAAATTTAGTTAACAGTGCAAAGGCTGATTGACTGACAAAACTTATCTAACTGCAAAGAACGCCAAGAGCGCAAAGAGAAAAAGTTAAAAAATTTGGCTCTTTAGGATTTCATGGGGTTGACACCAGATGTAGGGGCAGGTTTGAAACCTGCCCCTACCAAATATGCAATGTACCCCGTGAATCCCAAAAGACCCATAAAATTGGATAACCGTCAATGTAATGATAGTATTGCAGGAATCAAAACAGCCTCAAGGGAAGCAGGAACAAAACACCGTGACAGAACGAGTTGAAGTAGTGGGCAATATGCATATGCACACCCCCTATTCAGATGGGGAAGCATGGCATGAAGAAATTGCCGAAGCCGCCATTGCCGCCGGACTGGATTTTGTCATCGTCACAGACCATAACATTCACGTTGCCGGTGTGGAAGGGTATTATCAGAACGAAAACGGCCGTGTTCTCTTGCTCGTCGGCGAAGAAATCCACAACGTTCGCCGTGTCCCCCAGGCCAGCCACCTGCTTGTCTACGGCACAGAAAAAGAGCTGGTGCAGCATGCCGCCAACCCTCAAGCCCTGATAGATGCCGTCAAAGAAGCAGGCGGCCTTTGTTTCCTCGCCCACCCCATTGAACGCGATCTGCCCATATTCAACGAACCAAACCTGGGCTGGCACGACTGGGACATTGACGGTTTTTCAGGTTTGGAAATATGGAATTACATGACCTGTTTCAAAAACAGGCTTGGCGATGAATTGGACAAACTACCCTGGCAAAAAAAACTCCTTGGTCAGCTTGTGGCACTGCGGGTTGCCCTAAACCCCACCAAATATGTCGATGGCCCGGAACAAGCCACACTGGATTTATGGGATCGTTTGTTGGCAGAAGGGAAGCGCGTAACGGCCGTTGGCAACAGCGACGCCCACGGCACACCCATGAGCCTTGGCCCCATCAAACGCATCATTTACCCATATCCATTCCTCTTTCAGGCAGTGAACACCCATCTACTGCTGGAAAAACCGCTCTCCGGCAATCTGCAATTAGACAAACAGTTGATATACCATGCCCTGAGCAAAGGATGCAGTTGGGTCGGCTACGACATGGCTCACCCCACCAAAGGATTTCGCTTTACCGGACAAGGTGTCAACAAAGGGCGTATGGGCGATACCATTCAAATGGACACGGCAGCCACCTTGCAAGCCGTTGCCCCAGCCAAATGCCACATGCGCCTCATACACCACGGGAATGTGGTAGCCGAGGATGAACATGCCACCAGCCTGGCCTATTATCCGGTAGAACCCGGCGCTTATCGCGTGGAATGCTATATTCAATATGAAGGCAAACCGCGCGGCTGGATCTTTAGCAACCCCATTTACGTCATGTAGGTGTTGTAACCCACACACAAACCCTGTTTTTGGAGAATTCATATGGCATTTATTCGAGGCTATTATCGCTTGTGCCTGTCTCTGGTGGCCCTGGCCTTTGGGGCAACACTCGTCATCATCACCTCATACCTGCCCATCAAAGTTGGTGAATACCGGCTCTCGCATTGGCTGCTGCAATGGGCTGGGCGCGCCATCTTGCGCACCATCAACATTCGCGTCGAGTCCGACGACAAGGCCGTTATGCAGCAGCACCACGGCTTCTTCTTTCCCAACCACGTCAGCTACATCGACATTCTTGTGCTTATCTCCGTTGCCCCAACCCGCTTTTTGGCCAAGGCAGAAGTGCGCAATATGCCATTTGTCGGCATGGCCGCCCAGGCTGTGGGCTGCGTCTTTGTAAAACGGGAAGACAAACAGTCACGTATGCAAGCTCGCCATGTCCTTGCCGCCATGACTGACTATTTTCCGGCCGTTACCATCTTCCCGGAAGGACGGCGCAGCGAAACCCATGAACTGCTCCCCTTCCGCTATGGCGCATTTGAAATTGCCACACAAGGGGAAATCCCCATCCTGCCCTGCCTGATCACCTACGACCGCCCAGACCTGATCATCTGGCCGCGTAAGCAAAATGTCCTCAAAGGGGTGTTGACTTTGGCCAGCCGCGCCCGCCAGCCCATTGTGGCCCGGGTCACGGCGCTGCCAGCCATTTACCCCACACAGGCAGATGACCCCGTTGCCCTGTCACAAGAAGTTCATGCCCAAATGACGGCCGTTTACCAACAAATCTGGCCACTAAAACCCGTATTCAGTAATCCGTAATCCGTAATCCGTGTGCTCTACCTCCGGCAATTTCGTCGGAAAACGGTATACGGACTTCGGATTACGTGTACAGAACCAACCAACACACAATCTAACAATGATCAACACACTTCGCGCTCTCTACCGGTTAACCCTGACACTTTGCCTTATTTTGGCAGCCACAGTTTGCATATTAGGCACAGCCCCCTTACCCATCAAACGGCAAGAGATTCCCCTCTCCGCCTGGATGGCAACCTGGTTCATCCGCATGGTCTTGCGGCTTTACCACGTCCACCCCGTCATCCCCGATGCCGACCGCCTGCGCCAACATCATGGCTTTATCTTTCCCAACCATCTCTCTTTTCTGGATATTTTCGTCCTCATGTCTGTTGTACCAATGCGCTTTTTAAGCAAAGAAGAGGTAAAGCGTTACCCGCTCATTGGCTGGATGGCAACGGCCGTTGGCACAGTATTCGTCAATCGCAGCGACAAAGAATCACGCAAGGCAGCCCGCGAAAAACTTTCCAAACTCCACCATTACCCACCCATCGTCATCTTCCCGGAAGGCGGCATCTTCCCTCCCGCCACAGAAATCAAACCATTCCGCTTCGGTGCATTTGAAATTGTCGCCGAAAGACAAACCCCCTTCATCCCCTGCGTTCTCATCTACGAACCGCTGGACATCATCTTTTGGAACGACGAACCCCTGACCAAAGCCATCTGGCGTTTTGCCAGCTACAACGGCCCCATCCAGGTCCATATGCACGCTCTTAAAACAGTTACCCCAACCCCGGAAGATGATGCAAAGTCGCTGGCACTGGAAACCCACGGCGCGATGACGGCCGTTTTGAAATACCACAACCGCGAAAACGACATCCTCTCTTCTGGACTCTAACCCCCACCATAGCGTTGTGGTAAAATGCGGGCTGATTGACTGCCAAAGCCAATCCACAACACCATTTAACAACGACATTTTTATTACAGAAATAGCCGAATACCGTGAGCCGTGAGCCGTAAGCCGATTACGGACAACGGAATACGGACACCGGGCAACGGCCGTTTCTGCGCAACATCCCAACGACAAAAGAGAACAAAAACAATGAACCAAGAAACGATGCCGGTAGACCGGCCATTGGAAACCAAACGCCGCGCCATCGTCATTGGCGCATCATCTGGCATTGGCGCCGCCCTGGTAAATGCCCTGGCACATGAAGGTTATGATGTGGCCGCCGCTGCCCGCCGCTGCGAACAACTGGAAACAGTTTGCCAACAAGCCGCAGAAGCACACGGCCGTATCGTGCGCCCCTACGCCCACGATGTTACCGACACAGAAACCATCCCCGCCCTCTTCCAGCAAATGGTACACGACCTGGGCGGGCTGGATGTCATTGTATACGCCGCCGGGGTACAGCCAGCCGTCAGCCTAAACGAATACAACTTTGCCAAAGACCGGCAAATGATAGAAGTCAATCTGCTCGGAGCCATCGCCTGGCTCAACGAAGCGGCCGTTCGCTTTGAGCGGACAAAAAGCGGCCACATTGTAGGCATCGGCTCCATAGCCGGCGATCGCGGGCGGGTTGGCTCCCCGGTCTACAACACCAGCAAGGCCGGACTGCACACTTACCTGGAAGCCCTCCGCAACCGGTTGTCGCGGCATGGTGTCACTGTGACCACCATCAAGCCCGGCTTTGTAGATACAATCCTGCTGGCCAATGCTCCCAAAACATTTTGGGTCATCTCACCGGATGAGGCCGCCCAACACATTGTCCAGGCCATTGCCCGCAAACGGCAAACCGTGTATGTGCCTGCCCGTTGGGGATTGGTAGGGCTGGTAATTCGCCATATTCCTTCATTTATTTTTAGAAGATTGAGCTTTTAATTTTTAGATTGGTTCATTCTGGCAGATTGAACCAATCTTGTCAGGCCAACCAAAGGTATATAATGAGTGAGCAACTTATGAAAACGAAAGAAGGCAGCGGCCAAAACGGCCGTAATACCCATACCCCCAATATCCTCCTGCCAAACGACCACCTGGAACGTGTGCCAGCCTGGGGCGGTGCCTCCAGCAGCATCAGCCACGTTTACCGCCCCACTACTGTTGAGCAGCTCCATAACTTGCTGCAATTGGCACAGCAAAGCGGCCGTACCATCGGCCTGCGCGGCGGCGGCAACAGCTACGGCGATGCCGCCATGAACAGCGAAAATATCCTCATCGACCTGCGCCGCATGAACCGCATTCTGGACTGGAATCCAGACACCGGCATCATCACCGTTGAACCCGGTGTCACCATTTCCCGGCTCTGGCAGTACGTTTTGGAAGATGGCTGGTGGCCGCCTGTGGTCACCGGAACCAGTGCCACCACCATTGGCGGCTGTGCCGGTATGAACGTACACGGCAAAAACGCCTACCAAAAAGGGCCAATTGGCGACCACATCCTGCAATTTGATTTCATGTTGGCTTCCGGCGAAATCATCACATGCAGCCGTGAGGAAAACAGCGACATCTTTCATGCTGCCATCGGCGGCTTTGGCATGTTGGGCATCTTTACCAGCATTACGCTAAAGATGACCCGCGTTTACTCCGGGCTGCTGGATGTCTACACGGAAGCGCGCCCCAATCTGGCCGCCATGTTCAGCTATTTTGAAGAGCATGTTGATCATTCCGACTACATTGTGGGCTGGATGGATGCCTTTGCCTCCGGAGACAGTTTGGGACGGGGTGATGTGCATCGCGCAAATTATTTACAGCCCGGCGATGACCCGGAACCGGCACAAACAATGCGGCTGGATAACCAGCATTTGCCCGATACGTTGTTTGGCATTATGCCCAAGTCGATTTTGTGGATTTTTATGCGGCCGTTTATGAACAATTTGGGCACGCGCACCATCAACATGGCAAAGTATTATGCAGGCAAATTTGGCAGTGGCAGCTATTACCGCCAGCCTCATGCCGCGTTCCACTTTTTGCTGGACTATGTGCCAAATTGGAAACGGAGTTATGGCAAGGGCGGCTTGATTCAATACCAGCCCTTTATCCCTAAAGAAACAGCGCAAGATGCGTTTGCAGAAATTTTGCGGCATTGTCAAATGCGCGGAATGCCCAATTATTTGACGGTGTTCAAGCGTCACCGCCCGGATGACTTTTTGTTGACGCATGGGCTGGATGGGTATTCTATGGCGATGGATTTTCGTATTACCAACAGGAACCGGGCGCGTGTGGCAAAATTGACGAGTGAATTGGATGAGATTGTGCTGGCGGCAAACGGCCGTTTCTATTTTGCCAAAGACAGCACCCTGCGCCCCCAGGTTGCCCGCGCCTATCTCGGCGACGAAGCCATTGCCCAATTCCGCGCTCTGCGCGAACGCTGCGACCCGGAAGGCTTGCTGCAAACAAATCTTTGGCGGCGTGTTTTTGCCCCAATGAGCGGCTAAAGCGGGTACGCAGGTTTGTGTGATAAACGTAATTCGTAATTTACACAGGAGACGACATGAGCAGCGCGCTCAACACCATGAATGAAAATGGAG
>CAZRIB010000040.1:0-14983 GCA_964600035.1 uncultured Ardenticatenaceae bacterium
CCAATTACCGGCGCCTTACTCATGTTTAATGGCTTCAATAATGTTTACCCGGCTGGCACGTATACCCGGATACCATGCAGCCACCAGCGCAACAAACAAGCCGGCAAAAAAGCTGAACGCCATCGCCGATAATGGAAGCTGGCCTTCTATGACAAAACTGCCCATCTGCTGCAAGCCAATCAAAAAAACATCCGTCAATACCGCACCAAAAAACATGCCAAAAAGAGAGCCAATCACGCCAATTGTGGCCGCTTCTGCCAAAATCATACGCTGCACTTGATGACGGCTCATGCCCAGACTGCGCAAGCCGCCAATTTCCCGTGTGCGCTCCAGCACATTCATCAACATGGTGTTGATGACACCCAATGCGGCGACAACCAACCCAATCAAAACCAACACATCAAACAAGGTAAAGGCTTCCCGGCTAACCGCGCGAATTTTGTCGGCGAATTCGCTTTTGCTTTCCACCGTAAGCTGGCTGCCTGCGCCAACGACTTGTTCAATTTGCTGCGTGACGGCTTCCAGAGAAGCATCAGGGGCAAGGGTGAGCGCATAATTCTCCACATCACGAATGCCAAAATATTGGCGTAAATCTCCCCATGAGCCAGTTACGTTCAAAATTTCGCCGCCGCTAAAATCCAGAACGATGGCTGCAATTTCAAAGGGCTGCTTGCCACGTTTGGTTTCCAACCATACTGTATCGCCTACTTCAATGTCATAGCGGTTGGCAGAGTCGGAGCTGATGACCAGGGCGCCACCTTCTGCCATGCGGGCAATGATTTCTTCTTCTGATGGCCCTTCCTGCACACGAAAGCCGCGCACGTCTAAAAAGGTGGCCGGGTCTATGGCGATGAAATAGGCAAATTCGTCTTCGCCGCTTTGGGTGATCAGGCGGGTGCTGACTGCCCGTGAACGGGTAACGGCCGTTACGCCATCCAGCGCCAGCAAACGAGACTCCACATCTGGCTTCATCATCATCGGCGAGCGCACAAACAAATCACCACCCAGCGCCGTTTCAATCCACCGCTCCAAATCGGCCTCAAAGCTGGCTGTCAGGCCGTTGATGCCCACTGCCATGCTAATGCCCACCATAAGGGCGGCAACCGTTAAGGTGGTGCGCCCCTTTGCCCGATTGACATTGCTGCTGCCCAGGCGGCCTTCGTTGCCAAAGATAAGGATGATAAACGGCCGTATCCCCCGCTCCACCAGCGGCACAAACAAAGGAATACACAACGTTGCGCCTAACAGAAGCATCACAATTGCCCCACTGCCAATGTAAAAAACAATATCTGCCCGAAATGGCACATAATAAAGCATCAGCAAAGCGGCCGTTACCGTCAGCGGGCCAAACCGCCAACCCAGCGACACCCATCGCTGCTCATTAGAAAAACCTTGCACCCGCAGCGCTTGCAGCGGCGACACCCGCGCCGCCTGCAAGGCAGGCACAAATGCCGCCCCAATCGTCACCACCACACCCACCAAAAATGAAATCAACAAATTTTGCGGGTTTGCCACCACCTGCGTAATGGCCTGCCCGGTAAACCCGGAAGCAGAAAAAATCAACATTCTGGCCAGCAGCAAGCCTGCCCAAACGCCAATCAGAGAGCCTAAAATACCCAAAAACAAGGCTTCCAACAGCACCATTGTCAACATTTGCCGCCGGGATGTTCCAATAGCACGCATCATGCCAATTTCACGGGTACGTTCCACCACCGTCATGGCAAAGGCATTGTAAATGAGAAATGACCCCACAAACAGGCTGACTGCACTAAAAAAGTTCAAGCCCTGCTGGTAAGATTCAATAGACCCGGCAACAAGGTCACCTTTGGCAGCCGGAGGCTGCACAGATAAATCGCTGCCTAATCTGGCCTGTAACTGTTGGCGTACACCTTCCAGCGCATCGGCATCATTGGCAATCTCATCTGCAATTACAACTTCAATCTGGTCTACTTCGCCTGCTGCGCCGAACAGTTCTTGCACAACGGCAAGCGGCGCAATGCCCAGTACGCCGTCGTTGGCAACACCAATGCCTTGTTTGGCAATTAGCCCAACGACTCGCATGTTGGTGATGCCTTTTTCCGGGGTGATGATGGCAAAATCTTCACCGACTTCGATGCCCTTTTCTTCGGCATATTCGTCAACCAGCAGGATGTTGTAGGCAGATTCATCTGGAGTTAGTAAACGGCCGTCTACCAATTCATACTCATGCACTTGCGGGTCGATGGCCGGATCGCGCCCCATCAGCCAAAAGCTTGTGCCGGCAACGGCCACGCCACCAGCCGCAAACTGCTCTGTCCACTGGCCTGCTTCGTCGGCAGGCACAGTGACACCAACCACGCTTGGCGCGGCAGCAGCCACCTGAGGCAGCCGCGTAATGGCTGCCAGGGTGGATTGGGCAAAACGGTCACCGGAAACGGCCGTTTCTACCACCAAATCACTTTGCCCGGCGGCTTCATCAAAAAAGGAAGAAATTGCCTGAATCGTGCTGGTATTGGTGGCATTTACCGCGACAATGGCCGCCACCCCTACCAAAATACCCAACAAGGTCAATACAGTTCGCACCCATCGCGCCCGCAAATTACGAGCAACCAACACATACGGCGAATTTAGAGAAATGCCAAGCACTTGAAACGCCCGAGACGTGCCCTTGTAACGGCCGTTACCGGCCAATCGTGCCTGCAATCGTTTACCCATACCCATTACAGCTCCAGCTCCCGCATCACCGCCATAATGTGGCGAATATCTTCCAGATCGCCGCCATGGTTATCAATGTGCAACTGCTTCACGATACGGCCGTCTTTCAAAAAAACCACTCTGTCCGCAAAACTCGCCGCACGCGGATCATGCGTCACCATCACAATCGTCTGCTTCAACTCATCACAAGAACGGCGCAGCAGCTCCAGAATGGCCGTCCCACTCTTCGAGTCCAGATTCCCTGTTGGCTCATCGGCCAGCACAATCTCCGGATCATTCACAAATGCCCGGGCAATCGCCACCCGCTGCTGCTGGCCGCCGCTCATCTGGTCTGGTTTATGGTGCTGCCGGTCTTGCAAGCCAACCATTTCCAGTAAACCTAAAATCTTTTCACGGTAAGCCGCCACAGATTTCCCGTCAATCAACAGAGGCAGCGCAACATTCTCTTCGGCCGTTAACGTAGGCACAAGGTTATAAAACTGGAAAATAAACCCTACCTTCTGCCGTCTTACCCGCGTCACCTCATCATCCGACAAATGAGAAATCGGCTCGCCAGCCAACACAATCTCGCCGCCAGACGGCTCATCCAGGCCACCCAGTAGATGCAGCAGCGTACTCTTTCCAGAGCCAGACGGCCCCATCACCGCGACAAACTCCCCCTTTTCAACAGAAAATCCCACCGCATCCAGCGCCCGAACCGTCACTTCCCCCATTTGATAATTTTTACTGACTTCTTTTGCTTCCAAAACAACCATTGTTTACCTCAATGCCATCATTACTAATATTTATCCTGGAAGATTTTAACCTGTTTAGGTCAAATAATCGCTTTTTACCGCGGCTTTTCTCCAATTGCTTAGCTGACTTGTCTCTATACAGGACAGATGTCCAAATTGAAAACCTTAGGGACATGGAGTTTCACAAAGGTCTCGCTTCGTATCATTGGGAGCTTTTTCAGAAGATGCTTAACTGCAAACCTGATTTCAGACTTTTTGTTTCGCCTCATCAATTCCCTTCAATTCATCCAAATTGACAACGATTTATCCTGGGGCTATAATCAAAGCCACTGGGTAAACAAGCTTAGTCTTTAGGTATTTGGGAAAAGTGTAGTAAGTGGGATACCGGGGTTTGGATGCAGCAGGCAAAAAGGCTCGATTTATTTATGAAAATGTGAGCGTTTCCATACTGTTAGCAAAAATAGTGCTCCAAACTCGGCTGCTCCCGTTTCCAGCGTGCGAAAGCCGAGTTTTTGTTTATCTAAAAAAATAGATGGGTGAAGAGACAACATAAGTATGACCAACGACAATTTTGAAGCGTTTCTCGATCAGCATGATTATGAAAAACCTGAAGTAGGCGATATCCGCACAGGAATCATCGTCTCAATTTCGCCATCCAGCGTGATCGTCGATTTAGGCGTTAAGCAGGATGGGGTCGTTCCAGCTTCTGATTTGGCTAAGTTAAGCCAGGAAGAACGGGATGCGCTAAAGGTAAATGATGAAATTCCTGTGTATGTGGTGAGCACCGACAAGCCTGACAGCTTGATTGTGTCTATTCATTTGGCACAGTTGAACCAGGATTGGATTAATGCGGAAGCATTGATGAAAAGCGGTGAAATGATTGAAGCGGAAGTGATTGGCTATAACAAGGGTGGCGCGATTGTGCCATACGGCCGTTTACGGGGCTTCATTCCTGCATCCCACCTGTCAGACCTGCCAAGTGGGTTAAACGACCGCAATCGCCAGCAGCGTTTGGCAAAACTACGTGGAGAAACCATTCCCGTCAAAATCATTGAAGTAGATCGCCGTCGCCGTCGTTTGGTTATGTCTCAACGTGAAGCCCAAAAAGAATGGGAAGAAAAACGTAAGGCTGAACTGTTAGAAACGCTCAAGGAAGGGGATGTCGTTAAAGGCCGCGTTAGTGGTCTGCGTGACTTTGGCATCTTTGTTGACTTAGGCGGTGCTGATGGTTTGGTTCACATTTCAGAATTGGCCTGGCATCGAATTTCCCACCCCCGCGAAGTGGTACGCATTGGTGATGAAATTGAAGTGGTCGTTTTGAAGCTGGACAAAGAAGAACAGCGTATCAGCTTAAGCCGCAAAAAGCTCCTGCCCAATCCTTGGGATTCTGTGGCAGCACGCTACAAGCAAAACCAGCTCGTGGAAGGCAAAATCACCCGTCTGGTAGATTATGGCGCGTTTGCTGAAATTGAACCGGGTGTGGAAGGCTTGCTGCATATTACCCAACTTTCCAGAAACAATGTTGACAAAGTATCTGACGTGGTAAATGTCGGTGAAACGCACTTGCTGCGAATTGTCAGTATCGACCAGGAACGTCAGCGTATTGGCCTTAGCTTGAAAGCTGTAACTGTCTCTGAACAGTTAGAGTGGATGGCAAAACGCGATTCGGAAAAAGCAAGTGAAGTGGAAGACGCAACGGCCGTTGCCGAAGCTGATGCCCTTGTTGAAACCGATACAGTGGAAGAAGAATAAAATCAATGGCAAAGAAAGAAAAATTAGAAGTAGAAGGTACAGTTGTTGAGCTTTTGCCCAACACCCAATTCCGTGTTGAACTGGATAACGGGCATGAAGTTTTAGCATACCTGTCTGGTAGAATGCGCAAATATTACATCCGCATTCTCTTAGGGGATCGGGTGCGTGTAGAAATGACTCCTTATGACCTGAATCGAGGACGAATCACCTACCGCTATCGTCGCCGCAGGGAACAAAGCAGCGGAAACGAATAACGGCCGTTCCCTAAATTCGTTTTAATTTACCCTACAAACAAAAAAAGCGCCGGGAATGTTAATTAATCCGGCGCTTTTTGTTTGCACAGTCAAAATCAGGAGGTAGCCCACTTTACCAGATAGGAAACCCAATCCCCCACCTGATACTTTTTGGCAACAACACCACCGGCCTGAGAAACGGCCGTTTCAATGTCACCCCCCTGCTCCTCAATAATGCCACTCAAAATAAGCCAACCATTTTCTGCCACATAAGACATCAACCCGTCATTGGCAAACAGCCCCAAAATAACCGGCGCAAGGATATTAACAGCAACTATATCCCAACCCTTTTGGGTAACAGATGCCAGCGTCCCCTGACGAATCGTCATTTGGTCATCCACCCCATTTTGCCGGGCATTGGCAGCAGCCGTCTTTACAGCCTGCTCATCCGTATCTACCCCTAACAAACCAACAGCCCCCATTTTGGCGGCAGCAATGGCCAAAATACCGGAACCCGTGCCCACATCCAACATCGTCATGCCCGGCTGGGTCACTTCTTCCAATGCACGCAGACACATTTGGGTGGTGGGATGCAGCCCCGTGCCAAAAGCCATCCCCGGATCTAAAACCAACACCACATCGTCCGGCTGGCGGCTGTCCAATACCTTGCCATCTTCCTCAGACACGGCCGTTTCCTCTTCAATCCAGCTTGGCTGAATCCAAATTCTGCTGCCTATCCGAAAAGGATGGTAATGCGTTTTCCAGGCATTGGCCCAATCTTCTTCCTCCAACTGCCGAAAGGTTGGCGGCGGCAGGGGGTACAACCGCCCCATGTGGTAAATAATTTCTTCAATACGGCGGCGCAGTGCAGGCGTATCTTCATCTTCTGGTATATAAATTTTTACTGTCACGGCCGTTTCCAAAGCATCCGGGTCAGGTGTACTCTCATCCCCCATTTGCTCCAAAACCACACCATCCTGGTATGCATACGGCCGTAACGCCTCAGACACAGCTTCAGCCCCCTCTCCATCCGTTATCACACTTACTTCCAGCCAATACATCATTTACCCCTTTAATGAAAAAGCCCCTCGCCAAAGACGAGAGGCCAATATGGTTAAAGAATAGCGTTATAAACCAAAAGCATCCTTCAATTGGTCAAAAAAGCCACGATTCCTTTGCGGCACAACTTCCTTGCCCAATGTTTTTGCCAATTTACTAAACAACTCACGCTGTTCATCTGTCAATTTTGTAGGCACAACCACCTGAATAATCACATGCTGATCGCCGCGCCCAAGCTGCTGCCCGCGCCCGGAGCGATCCAGCCGGGGCACGCCTTTGTGCCGCAGCTTAAAGACTTGACCAGACTGAGTACCAGCCGGAATTTCCAGCTTTTCTTCGCCATCCAGTGTTGGCACAGTCACCACATCACCCAATGCCGCCTGAGCAATGTTTATCTGCAAATCCATAAAGATGTCGTAGTCGCGTCGTTGGAAGATGTCGTGCGGTTTAACATGCAGCACAACGTATAAATTGCCTGGCGGGCCACCATTCACACCCGGGCCGCCTTCACCTGTCAGGCGAATTTGGGTGTCGCTGTCTACGCCGGCGGGGATTTTTACTTTGATGGTACGGCTGCGCTGCACTTGTTTACGGCCGTTACACACACTACACGGCGTAGAAATAATCTCACCCGTCCCCTGACAATGAGGACACGTTGTCACATTGACAAATGACCCCAAAATAGATTGCTGAACCCGGCGAACCTCCCCAGACCCATTGCATGTATTACACGTCACCGGACTGGTTCCGGGTTCCGCCCCCACACCATTACAGTGGTCACAAATTTCCGGCCGGGAAATTTCCACTTCTTTATCTGCGCCAAAAACAGCTTCTTCAAAAGAAATGGTCAGGTCAAAGCGCAAGTCAGCGCCCCGCCGGGGGCCGCGCCGACGACGACTGGACCCACCACCAAAAACGCCCTCAAACAAATCATCGAAAATGCTGCCAAATCCAGCTCCTTCAAAACCGGAAAAACCTGCACCCCCGCCATTCACCCCGGCGTGTCCAAACCGGTCGTAGCGGGCGCGCTTGTCATCATCCGACAGCACTTCATACGCTTCGTTGATTTCCTTAAAGCGTTCTGCGGCGCCTTCGTCCTGGTTTCTGTCCGGGTGATATTGCAGGGCCAGCTTGCGGTAAGCCTTTTTTATTTCGACTTTAGACGCTGTGCGCTGCACACCCAGTATTTCGTAGTAATCTCGTTTCGTCGCAGCCATAATCTTTTGGTTGGTTGAAAATTGGAGATTGGAGATTAGAGATTGGAGATGGAAACTGTACTGCCATTCTCCAATCTCAAGTCAGCCAATCACCAGCTTTTACTCGCTAAATTCGCCTTCGATAACATCTTCTTCGCCGCTTTGGTCATTACCACCAACAGGGCCAGCACCGGGTGCTTCGCCTTGTTGGTACATGGCTGCACCGGCTTGCTGAACGGCCGTTTGCAGTTGACCAACAGCCGCTTTAATGGCCGCCGGATCATTGCCAGCCAATGCTGACTTTACTGCATCTACCTGACTTTGCAAACTTTGCTTTTGTGCCTCTGGCAATTTATCGCCATTTTCATTCAAAAACTTCTCGGCACTGTAAACGGCCGTGTCCGCCATATTCCGCGCCTCAACCTCTTCCTTACGTTTGGCATCTTCACTGGCAAACTGTTCAGCCTGGCGCACCATCTTCTCAATTTCATCATCCGACAAACCACTGGACGGAATAATTTCCATCGCCTGGCTCTTGCCCGTCGCCTTGTCCTTCGCCGTCACATTCAAAATACCATCGGCATTAATGTCAAAGCTCACCTCAATTTGAGGCACACCGCGCGGTGCAGGTGGAATCCCATCCAAAATGAACTTGCCCAGGCTCTTGTTATCTGCCGCCATCGGCCGTTCACCCTGAACCACATGAATTTCTACCTGTGTTTGCCCGTCAGCGGCCGTAGAAAAGACCTGGCTCTTCTTGGTGGGAATGGTCGTATTCCGCTCAATCAACGGTGTTGCCACACCACCCAGCGTTTCAATGCTCAAGGTCAAGGGGGTCACATCCAGCAGAAGCACGTCCTTCACATCGCCACCCAACACACCGGCTTGAATGGCAGCCCCCAGACCAACCACTTCGTCGGGGTTCACGCCCTTGTGCGGTTCACGGCCGAAAAATTCTTTCACAGCCTGTTGAATGGCAGGCATACGGGTCATACCACCAACCAACACCACTTCCGTGATGTCATTCACTGTCAGCCCGGCATCCCGCAAAGCCTGACGACAAGGCTCAATCGAGCGTTTGATCAAATCTTCCGATAACTGCTCAAATTTAGCGCGCGTCAGGGTCAAATTCAGGTGTTTGGGACCAGTAGCATCGGCCGTAATATACGGCAGGTTCAGCTCAGTCTGCATGGTGGTAGAAAGCTCAATCTTGGCTTTTTCTGCCGCTTCCCGCAAACGCTGCAAGGCCTGCGGGTCATTACGCAGGTCAATGCCTTCCTGCATTTTGAACTGATCGGCCGCCCAGTCAATAATTTTCTGGTCAAAGTCATCGCCGCCCAGGAAGGTGTCGCCGTTGGTGGACTTCACTTCAAAAACGCCATCACCAACTTCCAGAATGGAAATATCAAATGTACCGCCGCCCAGGTCATAGACAGCGATCATTTCATCTTTTTCATTACCCAAACCATAAGCCAAAGAAGAGGCTGTTGGTTCGTTGACAATGCGCAGCACTTCCAGACCGGCGATTTTGCCTGCATCTTTGGTGGCCTGCCGCTGGCTGTCGTTAAAGTAGGCAGGCACGGTAATAACGGCCTGTGTCACCGGCTGCCCCAGGTAGGCTTCGGCGTCTGTTTTGATTTTTTGCAGAATCATGGCCGAAATTTCGGGCGGGGAATATTCCCGGTCGCCCATAACGACGCGCACGTCGCCATTGGCGGCTGGCCGCACTTCGTAAGGAACATATTTCCGTGCTTTTTCTACCTGGGGATCGGTGAATTTGCGCCCCATGAAGCGTTTGACGGAAAAGATGGTGTTTTTGGAGTTGATTACTGCTTGACGTTTGGCAACTTGACCAACCAGACGTTCACCTGTTTTGGGATTGACGGCGACAATTGACGGGAACAGCCGGCTGCCTTCCGCGCTGGGAATGACAACGGGTTCGCCACCTTCCATAACGGCCGCAACGGAGTTGGTTGTGCCGAGATCGATACCTATGATTTTGCCCATGTTTTATTTCCTCTTTGTATTGTGATTTCTTATTCTGCTACGACAACCAGTGACGGCCGTATCACGCGGTCGCCAAGCTGGTACCCTTTTTGCAATTCACGAACAACCACGCCACTTTCATATTCATCAGATGGTTCTTGAGAAAGTGCTTCGTGGAAGTTAGGGTCAAATGGCTGCCCAACCGCGTCAATTGGCTGCACGTCCATCGACTCCAGGATGCTGTTTAGTTTGCGGTAGACCAACTGGATGCCTTCGTACCAACTGTGGGAGGTAATTTCTTCCGGTGCGTTGGCCATTGCCCGTTCGTAATCGTCAATCACAGGCAGCAGTTTTTTGGCAACATCGGCTTTGGCGTTTATGTAAGCGTCGGTGCGCTGTTTTTCAAAGCGTTTGCGTGCATTTGCCAAATCTGCCTGGGCACGCAGCCAGCCATCCAAATTTTTGGCGGCTTCGGCCTGGGCGACTTCCAGTTGTTCTTCCAATGTGGGTTCTGCTGCCTCTTGGGTTTCGGCCGTTTCTTGTTCCGAACTGTCCCCGTTGGCTTGTACCACGTCTTCAACTGTTTCTTCAATTATTTCTTTTTCTGGTGTTTCGTTACTCACTTTATCCATTCCCTGTTTGCTCAGAATCTTCTGGTAATTGATCACTCTGGTCAGAGGATTCGAGATAGTATTCATCTAAAAATCCGCTCATCAAGTCGGATACATAGCGGACAGCGGCCACGTTACGGCCGTAAGGCATGCGCGTTGGGCCAATCACAGCGACCGTGCCGCTAAAGTTTTGGGCAGTACCATACCGCGACAGGATGATGGTGCAATCTTTCAACTCTTCCCATCGCCCTTCTCCACCAATGATGACTTGAACACTGCCCGCTTCTGGCGGTTGTGTTTCGGTGATGACGTCATGCAGCAGTGTGCGCTCTTCCAACAAACGCACTGCCTGACGTGTTCCTTCATCGTTCACAATGTTCATCAGGCCATCGCGGTAGTAATCACGAAAAGCCAACCCGTCTGCCCGAATCATCAAATCCATCACGAGTTTGGCTATTTCTTCTTCTAATGTGTCAAAGTCAAATTGGCTCATACGGGCGGAGATTTCATCGTGCTGCAAGTCGTAGCATAATGTGTTTAGCCGATTGGCAACGGCCGTTAACCGGGCTTGCGGCAGCGGCTCCGCCAGGTTCAACATCTGCTGGTAAACTTCTCCGCCATACAACACCAAAATCATCAGCACCAGACGGCCCTGAGTCGAAATTAATTGCAAATGCTTAAAGCGATTGGGGCGTAAATGGGGCGCTGTCACCAAACTGGCGCCAGAGGAAGTACGTGCCAGCGTAGCAGCGGCCAACTTCATCCACTGCCCCAAATCCAGCCGGGCTTGATGAAATTGATGCTGAATCATCTGCCGTTCATGTAAAGGCAGACGAAAATCGCCAAGTAATTTTTGCACAAAATAACGGTAGCCCAACTCAGTGGGTATGCGCCCGGCAGATGTATGAAGCTGCATCAAATAGCCCAAATCATTGAGCGTGGCCAACTCATTGCGCACAGTGGCCGAGCTGACATCCAGCCCATATTCATTGACCAGGGTTTTTGAACCAATGGGTTCACCATGTTCAATGTAGGCCTTTACAACCAGCCCCAGTATCAATTCCTGGCGATCCGTTAGTTTTGCAAACATAGTTTTTGTGTTGTGCCAATTTGGGATGCTTACTTAGACAACAACAAAGACCACAGCTGTCCACTCTGGTCTTTTCCAAATGTGCCGATAATTAGTGCTTTTTATCGCCGAGTGCTAGCACTCTCTTGATTAGAGTGCTAACGGGTGGCTCACCATATAGTAGCATGGGGCACTTTTAACGTCAAATAAGAACATTGTTAGATTTGACTGGGAAACAGGGTCTGATGAAGGGGATTGGTTATGAATCTTTAATCATTGGCTGGGGCAAAACGGCCGTTTCCGGGGCAGGTGCTGTGCCGTTTTCATCGCTTGCTTCAGACAGTTCGGCCGTGTCTGCCAATGCCGGGCCAACAGACGGCCGTTCCACATTTTTACGCTCAAAAATCTGCCAGATCGTGCGAATAATAATCTTCAAATCCAGCCAAATTGACCAATTCTCAGAGTACCACAAATCATACTTGGTACGTTCCAGAATGGACGTATCACCACGCAGGCCATTAATTTGCGCCCAGCCAGTCATACCACCTTTTTCCCGGTGACGATCCATATAGCGGGGAATGATTTTGCGGAACTCTTCCACATAATGACGCTGCTCAGGCCGCGGGCCAACCAGACTCATCTCACCCAAAAGCACATTAATCAAGTTAGGCAGCTCGTCCACTTCCAGGCTGCGCAAAAAACGGCCAAGTTTTGTTTGGCGCGGGTCATTATCTTTTGTCCAGCCAGGGCCGTGTGCCTCTGCATCTCGCCGCATAGAACGGAATTTCACCATCAAAAACGGCTTGCCATCCAGCCCCATCCGTTCTTGCACAAAAAATGCGGGGCCAGGCGATTCCAGCTTGATGGCAATCGCCACCAGAAGCATTAAGGGCGACAGGAATATCAAGCCAAGTGCCGCCCCCAACAAATCAATTGCCCGCTTAAAAATAAGCATATACCCGCGCAGAGCATAGTCACGCACAGAAAGCAGCGGCAAACCACCCAAATCTTCAATGCCCGCCTTGTTTGTTACAAATTGGAACACATCCGGGAAAATTTTGATAGAAACCCGCCCGCGTTCACAATACGACATAATGCGTACTGTCTCGCGATGCCCTTTTTCGGGAATGGCAATAATGATTTCATCAATGTGATACGCTTCGATCAGTTCTGGAATATCCTCAGGCGTGCCCAGCACAGGCAGCCCCAAAAATTCTGCCTTGTCTGTTTCATCAACCACACCGATGATGTCGTACCCCAGTTGGGATGACCAGAGAATGCGCTGCAAGATGATGCGCGCCATATCACCAGTGCCTACCAGAAGGACGTGGTCTCTGCCCCACCCTCTCCTCAGCAGCCGGTAGCGAATCATGGTGTGGGTAATGCGCCCTAACAGCACCAGGATGATGGAGAGCATCCAGGCGTAAAACATCATGGCGCGCGGGTAATCTAAAATGGCGTTGTTGTCTTTGAATATAAGGGTGGAGAAGGCAATGGCGAGGAGTGTGCCCAGGGACACGGCCGTTACAATAAAATACAACTGGTCTACACGTGACACAGCCCGGGGAATGTAATACAAGCGATAAGCAAACAAAGCCCCAACATTGCAAACCACCTGCAAAGCAAGCAGCCCAAAATAAGCAGTAATGGGAACCTGGTTAGCCAACGCATCCGGCCAGGGAATACGAACGCGCAATTCATACGCCAAAACAAACGCTGCCATAAGCAGCAGCGCATCCAAAATGACCAATGTCACAGAATAAATTGTGCGAATCTTCTGATTATTCATAAAAAGATTAAGGATTAAAGATTGAAGATTGAAGATAACGGCTCACAGGGAAACGAACTGCTTCATTCTTTAATCAATGCTCATCAATCATCACATTATTAACGGCCAGCCAATCGCATTGTAACAAATAGCCGTTTTTCCTTCAAAACGATAGCCCAATGCCCATCACACGTTAAACAAACGGGCGGCAGGCCCATTCCTTAAACCACGCTTATTCTTCCCTTACAATGGTGGCAAGCCCACTTGAAATATCTTAGACTCAGTAAATATAGAATCTGCCACGAATCAAGAACCTGTTTTTCCTGTCATTCATGAAATTTGTGGCGAAAATTTGGATTTACTGAGACCAACAGTCAACTCAAACAACACTCAAGAGGCAATATGAAAAAATTCTATCGATTAGTAAGCTATGTTCCACCTATAATGACTGGTTTTATTATAGGCTTCCTGCTTGCAAAATTTATCTACGACCCCTTTGGCCTTACTTCTACCAAACAACTTTCCCCGGATGAAATAAAGGCTGATTTTGCACCATTTTGGGAAGTGTATGATTTTGTGCAAACCCGCTACTTTGAACAGCCATTGGATAATACCCAACTGGTGGAAGGCGCCATTAACGGTATGTTGGCAACACTTGGTGACCCCCACACCCGCTACCTGCCGCCGGCAGATGAAGAGTCTGCCCGGGAGGAAATGAGCGGCGAGTTTGAAGGTATTGGGGCATTTGTGGAAGAAGTTGATGGCAATATAACCGTTGTCGCCCCAATTGAAGGATCACCGGCAGAGGCGGCAGGGCTAAAACCGGGCGATATTTTGCGCGAGGCCGATGGGGTGGCGTTGACAGGGATGGCAGTTGAAGAAGCGGCGGCTTTGGTTCGTGGGCCACGCGGCACGGCCGTTTTGCTGCTTATTGAGCGCGATGGAGAACAATTTGAAAAAGAAATCACCCGCGACCGCATTACCATCCCCAGTGTGCGTGGGGAAATGCTGGAAAACAACATCGCTTACGTGCGTCTTAGCCGGTTTGGAACGAATTCTGCTGAAGAAATAAAGGCTGTATTGGAAGAGCTGGACGCCAACAATGCCGCAGGTCTCATTTTGGATTTACGCAGCAATCCGGGCGGGTCACTGAACACGGCCGTAGACATTGCCGACCAATTCCTGGATGAGGGCACCATTCTGGTTGAACGGTTTGGCAATGGTGAAGAAACTTCTTACGACTCAAAAGAAGAAGGGCTGGCGCAAACAGTGCCCATGGTTGTACTAATCGATGAAGGCAGCGCCAGTGCCTCCGAGGTGCTGGCTGGCGCCATCCGTGACCGGAACAGAGGCGTATTGATTGGACAAACCTCATTTGGCAAAGGAACAGTGCAAACCTGGCTGGGGTTGAGCAACGGCGGCGGGGTACGTATTACCATTGCCCGTTGGTTAACGCCAAACAAAAATTGGGTGCATGGGGAAGGTCTTGAGCCAGATTACTTCATCCCCCTGCCGGAAAGTACTGAAGACGGGGCTGAATTTGAGGATACGCAGCTGCAAGCAGCCATTGACTTTTTGCTGGGCAAACCGGTTACCAGTGTACCGCCTGAAACGACAGGGGAGTGATAGTGGGAGATTGGGGATTGGGGATTAAAGATTAAAGATTGGGAATTAAAGATTAAAGATTGGAGATTAGAGATTGGAGATTAGGGGGTGGAAGCGTAAATAATGACTAATTGTCGTACATCAGAACATCGTTTCACCTATTTGGCGATTTTTCTCTGGGAAATTTACAAAAAAGCGAAACGATGTCTTGAGGTATTACAACTAATCTCCAATCTCCAATCTCTGTTTTTTAACTTGCGCCGCCACTTGCAGGAT
>CAZRIB010000041.1:0-14925 GCA_964600035.1 uncultured Ardenticatenaceae bacterium
TGGCCCCACCTCATGACAAAGCGACAAACCATCCAGGCCATGCGTGCCCGGCCAGACCAGGGTATTTTCTCTTTGTTTCAATCACCGCTCATCTCCAATTTTGGCGAAAATGCGTTCATTTATGCCATGACCCATGCGGCCATCCGCTTTAAGCTGACGAACCTGTTTCGGGGGCGATATTTACCGCCCATAACAGACGAAACACGCGCCCTGAGCACGGCCGTTTCCCGCCAGCTTCTCCACCTCATCCACACAGCCATCCAACAAAGCAGCATCCCACCCACTGACTTTGAAATGAACAACACAACACCCCGCGAAAGTTACCCCGTGCCCGCTGCCACAGTGGCCTTACTGGCCTACGCCAACTACTGGCTGTGGCATCTGCCGCGCGGCCCATTGGAAAAACAACTGCACTATTTGCAAACCCAACTCAATCAGTGGGAAAATCATTTCCATGCAAAATGATGCCCTCCCTTCCGAATCTGTGCGCCTCTTCCACCCGGATGGCGCAGCGGCCGTTCCCCAACCAGACGGCACAGTCACCATTTCTCTGCCCGGCGGTTACGGTGTTGTGGTAGACCCGCCGCTGGCCGCATTGTGGCAGGCCGCCAACGGCAAAACAATGGCAGAATTGGCAGAAGCTCCGCCCATACCCCATTGGCAAGAAGCCATCCATGCCTTGCGCACAGCCGATTTGCTGCTGCCAGCCATGCCACAAAAAGCCAAACAGCCCCCCTTGCCGGATGCCCCCCCACTGGTTTCGGTCATCATCCCCACCAAAAACGGCCGTCACCACCTGGAAGAATGTTTGCCTTCTCTGGCAAACCAAAGTTATCCCAACATTGAACTCATCATTGTGGATGATGCTTCGACCGACGACACGGCCGTTTACCTGCAAACCCACTTCCCCCAGGCACAACACATTCCCCTGCCAAACGGCCCCAATTTTGCCGCCGCCTGCAATTTAGGAGCCGCCCATGCCCAGGGGCAATACCTCTTTTTCCTCAACAACGACACCCGACTGGACCCCGACTGCATCCGCCATCTGGCAGCCGCCCACGCCCAAGACCCCCAAACAGCAGGCGTGGCGGCCATGCTGCGCCTGCACAGCCATCCTCCCTTTATCAATGGGTTGGGCACACAGGTGCGCCGCATGGGTTTTGGCTACGACATTGGTCTGGGGCAGCTTGATGTCGGGCAGTTTGCAGATTGGGATGACGTGCCTGCGCTCTGTTTTGGGGCCGCCCTGGTTACACGAGAAGCGTGGCAGTCGATTGGCCCGCTGGATGAACGTTACCAGTTTTATTATGAAGATGCAGATTGGAGTATACGGGCGCGGCTGGCTGGCTACCGCCTGCGGGCTGCACCGAATGCGCTGGTTTTTCATAAATTTAGTGCCAGCATGAATGAAAAGGCGGCTTCGTTCAAAATTCGGCTGGCTTCGCGCAATCGCCGCTGGTTTGCCGCCAAAAATTTACCGCTAACGGCCGTTCCCCTTCAGCTCGGTCTTTACACGTTGGACGATGCCGCCCGGCTGGGGCAAGCAGTAAAACAGGGGAATTGGTCATTGGCAGGCGCAGTAACACAAGCATGGGCGCAATCGTTGTGGGGCCTTCCTGCTGTTTTTCGTGCCCGCCGCCAGGTAAAGCGGCTGCGCACCGTTTCACTGCAAAGCAAAAAACAGCCGCTGCCGCCCATCCCCTTTCACCAACACCCTATCCTTACCAGCGGCCATATTGCCCACTTTTACCAGCCTTTTTTGCAAAAACAGGATGCCATGACCACCGAAACCCATTCATTACTCATCATCTGTCCAGATGCTGTACACAGCAGCATGGGCGGCGTTGGCATTCGTTACTGGGAACTGGCCCATCAATTAGCAGACAATGCCCAGGTGACGTTAGCCATCCCCAATGAAACAGACCTGACGGCGGAACGGTTTCAGCTTGTGCGGTATGAAGAAGGGCGTGAAGAGACGTTACGGCCGTTTGCCCAACAAGCCGACATCATCCTGCTGTCTGGATTTACAGCCTACCATCACCCGTTTTTGAAACAACTGCCCGCCTTCAAAATTATTGACCTGTACGACCCGATGATTTTGGAAAATCTGGAGCGTTTTTCTGCCCGGCCAATGGCCGAGCGGCAAGGGCTGCACCAGGTGGGCGTTGCCACGTTTAACGACCTGTTTCAGATGGGCGACTTTTTTATTTGCGCCAGCGAAAAGCAGCGTGATTACTGGCTGGGTGCGCTGACGGCCGCCAATCGGGTGAATCCGGCTGTGTATGATGCAGACCCCACTTTGCGCCAATTGATTGATTTGGTTCCATTTGGCATTCCGGCAAAGCCGCCCACGCCTACCCAGCCTGTGCTAAAGGGGGTGCGTCCCGGCATTGCGCCAACGGACAAGGTGATTTTGTGGGGTGGCGGCTTGTGGGATTGGCTGGACCCGTTGACGGTGATTGAAGCGATGCCGGATGTGTTGACGGCCGTACCGCAAGCGCGTCTCTTCTTTTTAGGCATTCGTCACCCAAACCCCGCTGTGCCGCCGTCGCGCATGGCACAGCAGGCAGTGGCTTTGGCAGAACAGTTGGAGCTGCGAGATACGGCCGTCTTTTTTAACGACTGGACGCCTTATGAGGAGCGGGTAAACTACCTGTGCGAAGCAGATGTTGGCGTTAGTTTACATGGCGATCATATCGAAACCCGTTTTGCTGTCCGTACCCGGTTAATGGATTATTTGTGGGCGGAACTGCCGATGGTGGTGGGCGGCGGGGATGTGCTAAGTGACCTGGTACGCCAACATGGTCTGGGCGTGGTGGTTGCTGCTGGTGATAAAACGGCCGTTACCGATGCGCTCATTACATTGCTGGAAAATCCCGTTGACCCGGCAGCGTTTGAAGCCGTGAAACGGCCGTTTTATTGGCCGGAGGTGGCAAAGCCGCTGCAAAATTATGTGAAACGGCCGTGGCGTCATGTTGGCGGCGGCGGGGCTGGGGAAACGGCCGTGGCATCCGGTTCAATCATGCGCCTTCCCCAAAAAGCATGGCACACATTACACCAACGCGGCATTTCCGGGTTAACCCAGGAAATTAAAAATTATCTGCGCTGGTTACAAAGCCAATAAAATTTTGACATAACGAGGATTACTTTGCGCGTTTTACACGTTGTTCAAGGATACTATCCGGCCATTGGCGGGACAGAACGCCTTATTCAAAAAGTTTCAGAAAATCTGGTTGCCAATTTCGGCGACGAGGTCACTGTTTTTACCACAACCGCTTATAACTGCGAGCTGTTTTGGCGCAGCGATCAGCCGCAAATGGAGCCAGGAACTTCCACACTCAATGGCGTCACCATTCGCCGGTTTCCGGTTTTCAACAAATTTAATGAGCTGCGGCGTGTGCTGGCAGGGGGGGCGTATACGCTGCGTTTGCCGTTTAATGACCGGCTGCGGGCGCTGTATAACGGGCCGCTTGTACCCGGTTTGGCAAAAGCCATTGCCCATGCCGGTGCAGATGTGGTGGCGGCCTCCTCTTTTCCTTTGCTGCATATGCATACAGCTCTAAAAAGTGGGAAAAGGGCTGGTATCCCTGTCATTTTCTATGGGGGAATTCATACGGCTGATGATTTTGGGTTTAATAGACCTATGATTTATAAAGCAATAAAACAGTCGAGTCGATATATTGCTTATACAAATTTTGAAAAACAGTATTTGGTGAAGAAGGGAATTGCTCCCGACAAAATTACGCCGGTTGGTGTGGGGGTGGATGTTGATGTAATTGCGCAGGGAAACGGCCGTGTCATTCGCGAGCGGTTTGGCTGGTCAGAAGATGCGCCGGTAATTGCTTACATTGGTCAGCAAGTGCCGCATAAAGGCGTGGATATGATCATGGAAGCGATGCCCACCATTTGGGAAGCGCACCCGGAGGCTTGCCTGTTGATTGCCGGGGCGCGCTCCACGTATACGGCCGTTATCGAACAATGGCAGCAGCAGTTACCACCCCACCAGCAAAAACAAGTCGGCCTCATCATCAACTTTGCCGAAGACGAAAAACCCCACCTGTTCCATGCCGCCGATATGGTTTTATACCCCTCCGCCCACGAATCCTTTGGCATAGTTTTTCTGGAAGCCTGGTCAGCACAAAAGCCAGTTATCGGCGTCAACATCGGCGCCATTCCCGATGTCATCACCCACGAAAAGGATGGCCTGCTCATCGAACACCGCAGCGTCCCCCAACTTATTCGCGCCATTCAACAATTACTGGCAAACCCCGACACCCGCAAACAAATGGGGGCAGCCGGCCACCAAAAAGTACGCACCCATTACACTTGGGACATCGTCACCGGCAAATTCCGCCAAATCTATCTGCAAGCCATCTCCTCTAGTTAGGCAAACCGCAGAAGGCTTTTTTAAGATAAAAAATACCGGTATTTTACGGTTCAGTTAATCCCCTCAACCTTCCCACTTTATAAGCTCCACCTTAAAAACTGCCCCGCATCATGACAAAATCCATACAAAACCGTCATTCCTTATGACGATTTTGTCAAAAATCACCACAAAACAGGGAATAAACAACCAAAAAGTACAGGTTTTGTCGTACAAGACCAATAACCCATTGTGGTATTGGCTTGTCACTTTTTACACTAAACTAGAATAAAAATCCTTTTGTACAGGGAGATATATGAAAAAACCAAACCAATCAAAACCAACAATCAAATTGATTCTTTTCACATTGGCTTTTCTGTTTCTAAGTGCGGCATTGTCTGCCCATGCAGAAAATAATAATGCGACTGCTGGTTTAACAATCACATCACCAGGGGCAGGTGGCGCAAAATTGGCTGAAGTCAATGAATTTGCAACAGATGTATTACACGATCCCTGGGATATGAATGAAATGTCCGACCTGGCTTATATTCGAAGCGAAAGCCATATAGCCAATGGCACTTTTAGTAATGGCGTGTATTCTGGACAAATGAACCACGGCGGGGGTGGGGAAAGAATCACCCTCTTGACAGCATTAGCCGCTAACCATACGGCGCTGCGTGTGGGCAAGCAAGGATATGCCTATCCGATTAATGCGGATTATTACAAATATTTGACGCTTCGTGTTTACAAGAGCTGTTCATCTTGTAATTGGATGTTTATTGAATGGTTTGCAGATGACAGCTACACAAACAGTGTACGGGGTGCATCTAATCCTGTTGATTTAGGCAACAGCGCTGGCTGGACAACGGTTGTTATCCCTCTGCATACTATTGGCATTCAGGCTGGCAGCAAAAATTGGTCTGGCACAATTCGGGAATTGATTGTGCACCCGTATGGTGGCAGCGGCACGGTGGGGTCTACGGTGAAGTTAGATTGGGCACGGCTTACGCCGGATGACCCGAATTCGTCACGGCCGTATACCTTGCAATGGACAGGTGGTTCCGGCACATACGACATTTACGCCAGCCTGGACAAAACCTTCTCCTCCGACGACATCCTCCTGAAATCCGGTGTAAATGGCAGCAGCGGCAGCACCACCTTGCAGACGGGTATATTACCTGCCGGTACATACTACATTGCCATGCGCACAACAAGCGGCTCCGTCACCTGGAGTCCTGGCCCGCTAATTATTAATGATGTTCCGCAAATTGAAATTTTGTCACCCTCAATGGAAAGCGGAGATGATTTTGCCGAAACCGTTTTAGGTGATGCCTGGGATATGGAAAGCGGTGATGTGAATGACGAAGGAAAACCCTGGCAAATCACCTGCACTCAGGGAGATTCCTTTGTGAATGGTGTGTTTTCTGCCAATATCACAGCCTGTCCCTCTGGGTGGACATACACAGACCCGGTTGTTTACCTGGGTAATATGGATGTTTACCCGTCTGGCGCGGGCATGGACCCTGTGGTAGACACCAGTAAATACCGTTATTTGGTTTTCCGGTTTTATTTGGAAGGCCAGCAAAATGTACCAGATGGCTGGGTTGCCCGGTTTGGTTGGTGGCAAGTGGCGGCAAATGATGGCACGGTAAATGAAGATGTGGTGATGTCTCGTGACATTGTTTTGTATGAAGGTTGGAACACTTATAAAGTTGATTTGTGGGCTGATGATGTGATTGACGAGGCGCATCCTATTAAAAGAAGCTGGCAGGCATCCGCGCCTAACCGTTTGCGGTTTGACCCGGCAGAGTTGGGCACATGGCTGACACCGGCGAATTTCCAGATTGATTGGGTGAAGTTAACGGCCGTTGAAGAGATAAACCAGGGTGATTCCTACTTGATTCGTTATAACGTGCAATCAAGTGATGACACAACGGTAACCTTTTACTACGATGCAGATACCAATCCGGCCGGTCGCGTCCCCATTGCCTCTGTTCCCAGAACACCCGACCCGGCAGCAGCCCAGGCCGCCACCCAGCCAGAAGCAGTTAACGCAGCATCTTACACAACCTATCTGCCCGTTATTATGAACAACTACTGTTCAGGCTCTTGTCTGTATTGGAATACGGGTACCGTTGCCCCATCTGGAGCGACGAATAATCAATACTACATTTGCGCCGAGGTTAGCGACGGGTACAACACAACGTATCAATGCAGTGAAACGACAATTACCGTAAAATAACGGTATGAGTCAAAGTGCCGATGTCAGCATTGTTATTGTTAATTGGAACGGCCGTTACTGGTTAGAACAATGCTTACCGGCACTGGCACAACAAAGTTACCCACACTTTGAAACCGTCATCGTTGATAACGGCTCAACAGACGGTTCTGTAGAGTGGCTCCAACAATTTGGGGCTGGGGTGCGCGTACTCCGGCAAAGCAAAAACTTAGGCTTTGCCCTGGCCAATAACATTGGCATTCGCGCCACCACCAGCCCTTTTATTGTCACCCTCAATAATGACACACGCCCTGAACCGGACTGGCTGGAAGCCCTTGTTACGGCCGTTTCTCAATCCGACACAGGCATGGCCGCCTCAGCTATTCGTCAATGGCAGCACCCCCACCTGCTAGACTCGGCAGGCATTGAAGTTGATAAAGCGGGCATTGCTTGGCAGCGCCGAATTAACCAACCCGTTACGCCCACCGCACAACCTGAAACAGTTTTTGGCCCCTCTGCGGCAGCAGCCCTGTACCGCCGCGATATGCTGGAAGAAATCGGTCTGTTTGACGAAGATTTCTTTGCCTATTATGAAGATGTGGATTTGGCCTGGCGGGCGCAAATTGCGGGCTGGCACTGTCTTTATGTGCCAAATGCACTGGTTGATCACTGGCATTCGGCAACGGCCGTTACCATGTCCGACAAAAAGCAATACTTACTTGGCCGCAATAAAATTTGGACCCTGCTAAAAAACCTGCCAACCCAAGCAATGTGGCGCACGCTGCCAGTTATTCTTCTTTACGACATGCTGTCCATCACTTACCAAATGAGTCGCACAAAACGACTAACAGCATTACACGGCCGTATCGATGCCTGGAAAAACCGCCACATCGCGCTGGCGAAACGGCCGTCATACATCCCGCCAGTTCCTTTGTCCCCCATCACCCTACCCTGGCAGCACCGCCATAAACAACACCCCACACGCTAACCCCCCTTGCGCTATAATACATCCCCACAAAACAAACAAAGGAAACCAGACAAGCATGTCTAACCAACAAAATGACACCATTTACTATTACGATGCAGATACCGGCATCAGTTGGCGAGGCCGCCTCAAAGAAATAGCCCGCCACCGCTATCTCATCCAAAACCTCGTCATTCGCAACGTAAAAACCCGCTACAAAAACTCAGCCTTAGGCATCTTGTGGAGCCTGTTAAACCCACTGGGTCTCATGCTCGTTTTTACCATCGTCTTTTCCGTACTCAGCGGCGAAGAAGCGCCGCGCCAATACCCAGTATTTATCCTGGTCGGTCTCATACCCTGGCGATTCTTTGCCGACTCACTGGTAAGCGGCAGTGTCGCCATCCTCAACAATGGCTCCATTATCAAAAAAGTCTATTTTCCCCGCGAGCTGCTCCCCATCGCCACCCTTCTTTCGGAGCTTGTAAACTTTCTTTTTGGTTTTCTCGTTCTGGTGGTGTTTCTCTATGCCTTTGGTCTGGGTCTTACCCGGCACGCACTTTGGCTGCCGCTCATTCTCATTACCCAACTCACTTTTTCCCTCGGCCTCAGCTTTTTATTAAGCGCCCTGACAACTTTTTACCGTGATGTATTGATGATTATTGATGTCGTGCTGCAAGCGTGGTTTTTCCTGACACCCATCATTTATTCATTTGAAACATTGTTTGGGGAAACAACAACAATTTGGGGCGTGACCTTTAACCCCACGCAGTTAATGCGTTGGATTAACCCGATGGCATCCATTATTGACAGCTATCGCACAGTCCTTTGGGGTACTGTGGGCAGCCAGGGGCCAGGGGCTATGAATCCTGTGTTTCTGCTGCGAACTTTTATTGAATCGGTCATCATTTTGCTCATTAGTTATGCCGTTTTTGTTCGCAGCGAGAGGTTGTTTGGCGAAAAGCTCTAAAACAACCGGCCAACGTTTTCCCGCTTTTTTACCGCCACTGTAAACGCCTGTATATTTTCGCCAAAAGCGACATGTTATAATGACGGCCGTTCCTAAAAATGCATGTGTGAATAATCTGGCAGTTTCGTTTGTATCCGGAGACATACTTTGTTGCTCACAAATAAATGGATTGTATCGTAATGAAACGTAATTCTTCTTTGCTCCGTCGTCTTGTATTTGTATGTATGCTGCTTTTCGGATTGGTGCTGGCGGCAGGTTGTCAACGTAATGAACGGCCGCTGCCTACGCAAGTGCCAACGGCCGTTTCTCACACCAACAACAGCCTCAACCGACTGCCCACCCCAATACCGGCGACCAGCACACCAACCCCAACCATCCCACCCACCAACACACCCAACCATTCACCCACGTCCGGCCCCAGCCCAACCAGCACGGCCACCAGCACCCCCACACTAACACCAACCGTCACCCCCACCAGCGCGCCAGTCACCATTCCCACCCTGCCCACAGACATTGCCGAATTAATTGAAACGATGCCAACCCCGGCAACGGCCGTACCCACAGCCGTCCCCACCTTCGAAGCACCAAAAGAAACAATCAACATCCTCCTGCTAGGCAGCGACACCCCCCTGGGCACAGCCGAAACCCGCACCGACACCATGCTCATCGCCACCATCAACCCGGACGGCCCAACTGCCTCCATCATCTCCCTGCCACGAGACCTCTTCGTCTACATACCCGGTTGGACAATGAACCGGCTCAACACCGCCCTCTCACACGGCGAAGCCATCGGCTACCCAGGTGGCGGCGTCGAACTGCTCAAACAAACCATCCTCTACAACTTTGGCATTCCCATCCACTACTACGCCCGCGTAGACTTCCAGGGCTTCCAAACCATCGTCGATGCCATCGGCGGCGTCGAAATTGCTGTAAGCTGCGAATTTCAAGATTGGCGGCTCAAATCCCCCGAACTAGACATCCACGACGAAGACAACTGGGAAATCTACACACTCGAACCCGGCATCTACACCATGGACGGCGACACAGCCCTTTGGTACGCCCGCGCCCGCCTCTTTTCCAGCGATTTTGACCGGGGACGCCGCCAGCAGCAACTCATCCAGGCCATCTTCAACCAGGGCGTAGACCTCGGACTGGTTTCTCAAATACCAACCTTGTGGAACATCTACAAAGACAACGTCGATACAGACATGGATATTGGCCGTATCCTGCAGTTGGCAACAATGGCCTCTGCCATCCGGGAAAACGGCATTCAACACCTCTATCTGGCGGGCAAAACCGTTTCCTGGACCACCCCCGGTGGGGCAGATGTCCAACTGCCCGTTTGGGAAGGAAGCGGCATGATGGCCGAAACATTTAGCCGACTCTTCATGCCCCCCGCCCTCAGCCGTGCCAATCGCCCCCCCATGTATGTGGAAATTGTCAATGCCACCGGCAACCCCGACATGGCCAAACTGGCAGCCGACAACCTGGCCTGGTATGGCTTTGCTCCCGTCGAAGGCCCCACCCCGCCTGAAACTGTCCCCACAACCGAGCTGTACTATTATGGCCCAAATTTCAAAGGCTCATACGACTGGCTCATCAGTTGGGTATTCAGCTTGCGCAAAGCCGACATCCAATTAACCCAGGATGAAAGTTATGCCTACGATTACCGCGTCGTTTTGGGAGAAGATTACAATCCTTGCCGGCCACAAATGTACGCCCCACAACTTTTTTTAGACCAATAATTGCCGATTTAGCCAGCAGGAGGCATAATCTTTGATTATGTACTACTGCACAATCCATTGACTTGAAAATACAGGACGTCAGCCACGAAAAAGTGGCTCACGTCCTTTTTTGTTTATTCAACGTTCTGGAGGGAATCATGACGGCACAAACGGCCGCTTCCGCACTACAATCGCTTGACGAAAAAGAATACAAGCGACGCATTCGCGCCTGGGCAATGTATGACTGGGCAAATTCTGCCTTTGCCACCACCATTTTAGCCGCCGTGCTGCCTGCTTATTACAGTTCTGTTGCCGGGGCTACGCTGCCCAGTGCGGCCGTTGCCACCCAATACTGGAGCATTACCCTCAGCATATCCGTCTTCATCGTCGCCATCCTGTCCCCCATTCTGGGCACAATCTCCGACATCATGCGTGGCAAGAAAAAATTCTTGTCCATTTTCGTGGCTATTGGGGTTATTGGTACAGGGCTGTTGGTACTTGTAGACACCGGCGACTGGCTCATGGCATCCATCTTTTTCATTGTGGGGCGTATTGGCTTTGGCGCGGCCAACGTCTTTTATGATGCCTTGCTGCCTCACGTCGCCAAAGAAGAAGACCAAGACCGGGTTTCCACACAAGGGTATGCGCTGGGTTACCTGGGCGGCGGCGTTTTGTTGGCCATTAACATCGCCATGATTTTTATGATGGAAGGCAACTGGGGTGTGCGTTGGTCATTGTTCAGTGTCGCTGTGTGGTGGGCACTGTTCTCCATTCCCATTTTCCGCAATGTGCCAGAGCCAAATGTCGTCAGCAAAAAATTAAAAGAAGGCGAAAGTCTGATTCGGGTTAGTTTTGCCCAAATTTGGAAAACATTAAAAGAAATTCGTGAATACAAGGAGCTTTTTAAGTACCTGATTGGCTTTTTGATTTATAACGATGGCATTGGCATCATTATTTCGGTTGCTGTGATTTATGGTGCAGAGCTGGGATTTGGCACCATTGAGCTGGTTTTGGCTATTTTGCTGGTGCAGTTTGTGGGCATTCCGTACAGCCTTGTATTTGGCAATTTGCCCAGTACCAGCAACAAACGGCAAACGATTTATGTGGCTTTTGTTGTTTTTAACATTGTGATGCTGCCTATTGTTGGCATCGGTAGCACATTTTTGCTGCCAAAGGCAATTACGGGTACACCTTCCGGAAATTTTGCGCCAACAGAAACGGCCGTTGGCCAGGGTGTCCATCTTGTCACCGAGGACGCCTTTACCTTCAAAGGCGCATGGCAAACCGACATCATTTCCGGGGCAGCGCGCGGCGAATCTTGTGCATGGTACGCATTTTGGTGCAACGAAGCTGAATTTGACCGACCATACGCCTATACCAGCGATATAAACGGCCGTGCCGAACTCACCTACAACGGACAAGCCATCTCCCTCATCTACAGCAGCGGCCCCACACACGGCATCTGGGCCATCGAAATAGACGGCGCCCCCCTGCTAGACGAAGACGGCAGCCCCGTCACCATCGACGCCTACAACCCAACCACCCGTTACGACGTTGAAGCCACCTTCCAGGCCGCTGAAGAAGGGGAACACCACCTTGCCATCATCAACACACCAGAACGCAACCCCCAAAGCGAAGGCAACATCATTGCCATTTCCCAAATTGAAGTTTTGCCACCACTGCGCACAAGCAGCTTGCCCGGTATCATCGGCACTTTACTCGCCTTAGAAGCCGTTGGCCTGCTTTTTGCCTTCATCACCGGACCACGCCTTTTCAAAGGACTGGCCGCTTCTCTGGACACCAAACGCAGCATCATTTTAGCGCTCATCGCCTACGCCATCATTGCCGTTTGGGGCTTTTTCCTCAATTCTGTCATTGAATTCTGGTTCCTGGCGTGGATGGTTGCCGTCGTACAGGGTGGCAGTCAGGCGCTCAGCCGCAGCCTCTACGCCTCCCTCACACCAGATGCCATGAGCGGGGAATTTTTCGGCTTCTTCAGCATCATGTCCAAATTCGCATCATTCCTCAGCCCAATGGTCTTTGTGCTTTCTGTGGCCTTCTTCGACAGCAGCCGCCCCGGTGTATTAACCCTGGTACTGTTCTTCATTGTCGGCATTGCCATTCTCAGCCGGGTCAATGTAGAAGAAGGCCGGGCTTATGCCAGAAAACGGAATGAGGAAATCGTAGCCGCCGCCAATGCAGAATCTGCGTAGCCAACCGGCAATCCAAAAACAACGGTTTACGGCTCACGGCTCACGGTTTACGGACTACGGCTCACGTGAACCTGCCCTATTCCCACCGCTGCCGCCGCTCTTTTTTCTTTTGGCTTTGTCTTTTCTTGACTTGCAGGCGTTTTTCAATGGCGCTGCGGCTGGGGCGCGTTTTTAGCCGGGGGCGCTGACGCGCCAATGCTTTGGCGATTATTTGCTGGAATTGGCGAACGGCCGTTTCCCGGTTTTGGTGCTGGCTGCGAGAAGATTGCACAACAACTTGCAGCACCCCCTCCTTGTTCAGGCGATGCGCCAGCTTATGCAGCAGCCGCGCCCGCGTCGCCTCATCCAAAGTTGGCGAATGGGCAATATCAAACAACAGTGTTACCTTTGTGGCCGCCTTGTTCACATGCTGCCCGCCCGGCCCGCTGCTGGTAGAAAAGCGAAAAGTCAGCTCCGCCAGCGGAATTTTGACATGCTCATTAATTTCAACAACCGTTTCATCCATAACCACAGCGTAAGGGATACGCACCCAAAAAGCAAAATTTCATGACCGTTCCACTGCCTTTTGTCCATATTTTTTTCATGGATGGCGTTGGTCTGGGGGAGAATAACCCGGACAACAACCCATTTTTGCATGCCCATCTGCCACATTTAACGGCGCTGTTTGGTGATGGCTGGTTTCTGCGCGACAACGGCCGTTTCCCCATCATCACCCCACAAGCCGCACTAACCGCCGTCGATGCCACGCTTGGCGTAGACGGCCGTCCCCAAAGCGCAACCGGCCAGGCCGCTATCCTCACCGGGCGAAACGTCCCCCGGCTCATTGGCGAACATTACGGCCCAAAACCCAATCCAGCCGTTGCCGACATCATCCGGCAGGGCACACTATTTAGTGAAGTCATCGCGGCTGGCGGCACAGCGGCTCTGCTCTCCCCTTACCCTCAAGCCTATTTTGATGCCATTCAAAGTGGCAAACGCCTCTATTCGGCCGTGCCCCTGGCGGTCAACTCGGCGGGCATTCCGTTAATGGGTGCAGATGAATTGAGAAACGGCCGTGCCGTCAGCCCCGGCTTTACCGGGCAAGGCTGGCGCGACATGCTCGGTTACACCGACATCCCTCTCATCACCCTGCCAGAAGCCGGGCAAAAAATAGCCGCCATCGCCCAACAATATACCTTCAGCTTTTTTGAACATTGGCCCAGCGACCGCAGCGGTCACCGGGGCACATTGGCAAACGCCGCCCGCCATCTGGAAATGCTGGACACCGTCATCGGCGCACTCCTCACCCACTGGGACAATCGCGGCCTGCTCATCATTACCAGCGACCACGGCAACATCGAAGCCAAAAACCACCGCCAGCACACCACAAACCCTGTGCCCACCATATTGGCAGGCGCAAATGCCGCCCAATACATCCACCAACTGCACAACCTGACAGATATTGCCAAAATCGTCCGGCAGGCACTCCAACTGCCAACCTAAAACAACGCTTGGCTATTTACAGTTCGAAGATAAAAAAACAGGGCACAGATTTTCAGGATTAACGCAGATCAAAAGTTGATTCACAGACCAATGTTTCAAAAACAAAAAAATCTGTGTCATCTGCGGTATCTGCGTTCCAATTCCGAACTCAGGTTACTTAAGCACAGTTGTCAGTCACTCTGGCTAGGGTAACATTGTCTATAACAAATTTATGAAAGAAGGTGAAAAATATGCCCATAGGCTCAGAAGATTTTAGAAACACACTCCGACTATTCCCGGCTGGTGTGACCATTGTCACCATTAAAGCCCCTGGCGAAGAAAAACCACACGGCCTCACTGTGTCGGCCTTTGCCTCTATTTCTACATCGCCGCCATATATTATGATTTCTATTGATCATCGTACATTGGGAAATGAAATGCTTGGCCGGGATGGGGCTGTTTTTGCTGTCAATATTCTGGCACAAGACCAGACAGAGCTTTCTAACCGCTTTGCCTGGATTAAAGATGAAGACCGTTTTGCAGAAGGGAATTGGACAACGGCCGTTACTGGCGCACCCATTTTGGCAGATGCCCTGGCCTGGCTGGACTGCACCATTGCCCACCGCTACCCGACAGGGAATCACACCATCTACATTGGAGAAGTTCAGGCTACCGGTGTCCCCCGCCCGGATGACCCCCCTCTGCTTTACTGGAATCGCGGCTACCGGCAGCTAAAATCAAACGATTGAGCCTTCCGAAAAAAAGAGTTGTTCCTGAATAAATTGGACACGGATTAACGCGGAAAACTCGGATGAAAATGTTTAAAAATCTGTGCCATCTGTGTGAATCTGCGTCTCTAATATCAATTTCAACTATTTCGGAACAACTCTAAAGAGAATGTACCCAATCTCTAATCTCTAATCTCCAACACCCTCAGGCACTCTGGTCTGTGGGCTGCTGGTTGGCGGCTTCAGCCCGCAGCAAATCAATGGTTTCTACAGCGTGGCGTAAATGG
>CAZRIB010000042.1:0-14918 GCA_964600035.1 uncultured Ardenticatenaceae bacterium
ATGAGACGGCCGTTCTCTGGCAGGGTGATGGTGAGTGTGACGGGAAACGGCCGTGTGCCGGGCTGCTTGGCAATGGTTAGGGTGTAGCTTTTTTCGCCATCGTTTTGGGGAACGGCCGTTTCTGGCAGTGTGTAAGTAAAAGAGGCCGCCGCCTCCGCCTGCGTGGGAACCAGCACTACATTGGCAAAGGTGGTCAAACCGGGCAGTTCTGCCAACTGAAAAGCCTGCCCCGGCCATGCCTTGCCGGTAAATACCGCCTCTGCCGGAATGGGCGTTTGGCTGGCCTCTACCAGAGTGCTGCCTGCCGGGGTATATACCCGCAAAAAGCTGTAATGGCAGTTGTTGGCATCATCCAGATAAGTGGGGCTTTGACTGTAGCCAAACCCGCTCTGGCAGTTGGGCTGGTCAGGGTTTGGCTGGCCTTTGTTTATAAAGGTGACGGTTGTGGTGGCTTTTGCGCCATCCTGAGAAAGGGTTACGTTGTGCTGGATGGCCTGGTCTACCAGCAAATTGGCTTTGCTGTAGCCAATGTTGGTGTCTACGACAAGCAGGTAGTCGTGGTTGAGGCTGGTAGGTAAACGGCCGTCCCAGCCAATGGCAGCCAATGTTTGTGCTTCTGGTTGGCTGCGCATGTAGAGCAGTAAATGTTTGCCGGCAACGGCCGTAAACACATTCTCCACCAACTTTTGCGGGTCAATGGCCTGAAAATCACTTTGCAGCTTGTCCAGAATGGCCTGGGCAAACACAGGCAGGAAATCTTTTCGGTTTAGCACCCAATCGCGCAATGGCGTGTCGGGGTCTGGTGCCCATGCCTGCTGAAATGTTTCGATGACGTTTTCGGCCGTGACCGGCGACGATTCGCCGGGCAGCGTGATGGGGCCGGTGGCATCCAGAAGCAGCCGTACAAATTCCTGGTTAAACGCGATTACGCCGTCGGGCATGGGGACATCTTTGCCGTAGCTGTACAGGTGGAGCATTTCCTGGGCAGAGGCGGGGAAATCAGGCCAATAGTTGGCATCACGGAAGAAAAAGAGGTCCAGTCCCATCATTTCTTTGTAAATGCCGGGCGCGAGCGGGTATGGTTTGTGCAGGTAGTCGTCTACAAAGTTGGCATCTTCAAAGGTCAGGCTGGCGATACGGCCGTTTTCCACCACAGCCAGCCCCGCACCGGTAATAAAGCCGCCTGTTGGCCGCAGTTCATCCTCGTTTTGGGCCACAATGAGCAGCGTGCGCGGGCTGCTGCTGCCCATCATCTCCGGCAAGATGAGGGCAAGCTGCAAGCCATCCTGGGCGCGAGGCAGCCAGTCATCCAGCAGGGGCAGCAGGGAGCGAATGCGCCATGCCAAAGCCGCTTCGTTGGGGAGCTGGCCGCGGGCGGCAACGAATTTGTCCAGTGATTGGGCGGCGGCGCGTAAATCTGGTTCGGCGGCATCCAGCACGGCTAGCAGGGCGGGAAGGGTGTTGTCCTGCTCGCTTTGGAGGATGGTGAGCGCCGGACTGAGACCACGGTAGGCGTAAACGGCCGTTTCTGTGCCGTAATCTGCCATTTCCAGCAAGGTGGGGGCGGCGGCCAAGGTGGGGCCGTAACGTGGAATCCACCCCATGCGTGTAAACAGGGGCATGGCAAAGGCAAGCTCTTGCCGCAGCGTGACCACATCTCGCCGCACGCCGTAGACCAGTGCGTCAGCCTGTGCCGGGTCGATGGCGGTGGGGCCATTGGCCAGCAATGTTTCGGCCTGGGTTTGGGCAGCCAGCAGGGATTGGACGGCCGTGTTGATGCGCCATGCTTTTATGCCCAGCCAAAGCACCAGCAGGAAAACGGCCGTTCCGATAAGAATTTTGGGTAATTTGTTTGTTTTATTTGACATAAGTTGATGATTAAAGATTAAAGATTAGAGATTGGAGATTGGAGATTGGCTATGCCATCACTCCATCGCTTGGTCTGTTACTGTTGCGGTTGGCAAAGCAGTGATTGTGTGCTGAGTGTGATGGTGCAGTACGGCCGTTTCGCCTGATTTTCCTGAATGAAAGTAGGAATATCAAAAGAAGACGGCACAAATAAATCGGTATAGGTTTGTGACAGGCGGGTTCTGTACCAGTCAAATCCAAAAAGCTGTGTGTCCATCAGCACCACGTCCGGACGAAGGCCTTCTACGTGTTGAAAATACCACAGCACAAAAAGCGTTTCATCGCCGGGCGCTGCCAAAATGGCATTAGGCGGGGTTTGTGCCAGAAGGGTCATCACTTCTGTACGTGGCATCTGTTCACGGGAAAGCTGCTGTGCATTGAAGTTTAGCAAAAGGAGCGCAAGGGGCAAGATGAAGGCCCAATGGCGCACTTTTTCCAGTGCCGGGGCGAGGAGAATGATGAGGATGAGCAGAGCGGGTATGGTGAAAACAAGGGCGTCGCTGGTGTTATAGGTGAAGCTGTAGAAAAGGATGAACGCGGCTGTAAGCCAGTATGGCTGGGTGGGGCGGATGGGGGTTGGCTTACTGGCAGTCCACAGGAGCAGCGGTACGCCAGCCCAGGTGAATTGTGCGGCCAGCAGGGGCAGCCATTGCTGCAAACGGGGCAGCCATTGGCTGGCAGGCAGGGCGAGGACGTTGGGGCGGTAGAGAACGGCCGTTACCAGCCACCACCAGCCGGAAAGTGTTGTGGGTTTGCCCCAGACGATGGGGCTGTTTTGCTGTGCCAGCCAGGGCAGCAGCAGCCAGGGCATTGAACCGATAAGCAGGCCGGTGAGAAATTGAAAATTGAAAATTGAAAATTGATGATGAAAGGGGGCGTTGTCTTGTTTGGGGCGCAGGTGGACAAAGAGGATGGGGGCGAGAAAGACGGCCGTTAAGTGAAAAGTGATGGCGATGCCCCAGAAGACGGCCGTTAACCAGGCTGGTTTTTTGGTGTGAACAGCCCAGATGGTGAGGGTGCTAAAAAGCAGGGCTGGTGCGTACACTTCGGCAATGATGGCTTGTCCCCACACCAGTTGGCAAAAGGCAAGGGTGTAGGCGGCGGCAGCGGCCGTTTCTGTTGGCACAAAGCGGCGCAAGCCATCGGCCAGAAAGCCAGCCGCCAATGCGGCGCTGACCGCCGAAAAGAGGTGCAGGCGGAAAGCGACTGTTCCCACTGGCAGCAGGGAGAATAACTTGCCCAATAAAACGTAAGACGGGTAACCCGGCGGGTGGGGAACGCCCAACGTGACGGCCGCCGTGATTAATTCGCCGCCATCACTGCCAAAATTGGCTAAGGTCAGGTCTGGCGGGGTGGTGGCCAGGTAAATGAGCAGGGGGAAAAGGGCGACGGTGATGATGAAAACGGCCGTTTTTTGCCAAAAGCGTGAATGCATGACGTCCCCTGAGCTAAAAATTGGTTCAATTTCCAAAATTGAACCAATTTGCCTTTTCATTACGAAATGGGGCGGGCCATGCCCCAACTGTAACCAATGCCCAAAGCCGCCGCCCGCACAGCCAGCAGCCAGGGCGAAAGCAGGGCAACTACCCGGTCTTTTTGCCAGGCTTTGCGGGCAAAAGGCAGTGTGCTGGCCAGAAAAACAAGGCCAACAAGCAGGGCAACCGGCCACACGATGGGCAAAATTAGTGACAGGGCAATGAGGGGGAGCAGCAGCCCCATCAGAGCAATCTGGATTTTTTGGGTGGGTGGGGTGTAGGTGTCGTTGACAATGCGCTCTGGGAATTGGCGTACGGCCTGTGCTGTCCAGTAGCCGTTGGCGATTTTTTTGCGGAAATAGCGCCAAAAGGTGTCGGCGTGGTGGTGGCTGACAACGGCCGTTGGCTGAAAAACCATGATATGCCCGGCGGCGGCCAGCCGGTACGACAGCTCCCGGTCTTCGGAGTTGGGGTATCGTTCGTCAAACTGGCCTATGTCGATAAGTGCCTGACGGCGGCAGGCGGCGGAGTAAAAGTCCATGAAGCTGATGGTGTCGTGTGCCAGCAGTTGGTCGTACTTTTCTTCGTACTCAATCTGGACAAAACGGGCAAATAGTTGTTTTTGGTGGGTGATGTAGGCCCCTTTTACGGCCGTTATCGTTTCATCGGCCAGCAGTGGGGCGGTAATTTCATGCAGCCAGTTTGGGGCAGGCACACAATCCGCATCGGTAAAGCAGACAATTTCCCCGGAAGCCTGTGCCAGTCCGGCATTGCGGGCGGCGGCTGGCCCCTGTTTTTGTTGAGAAACAAGCTGCACGCCTGCGTTACAGGCAATGTGGGCGGTGTCGTCTGTGGAGCCGTCATCAACGACAATAATTTCATACTGGTCGGGCGGGTTTTGCTGGTTTTGCAGGGCGGTTAAGCAGGCCTGGATGGCGTTTGCCGCGTTGTGGACCGGGATGATGACAGAAATCATGATTATGAATCCAGTGTAGACAAGGTTTTTTGCCAATGCCAGTTGGTGCGGGAAGCGGCCAGTGCGCCCAGGATGATTTGGGGCAGGATGACAACCAGATGGAACACCAGGGCGTAGCTCAGGCTGACCGCATCATTGCTGATTTGCAGTTGGGTGAGCATGAAGATAACGGCCGCTTCAAAAAATCCAAGCCGGGCAGGGATGGGGACAGGCAGCACAGAGGCGACGGTGGTAATGAGATGGATAAGAGCCGCTTCCACCGGGCCAAATGGCAGGCCAAAGGCGGCAAACAAGACCCAGGGTGTGGTGATGGCGCTGAGGGCGATGAGGGCGGTTGTGGCGATGATGGGCAGCAGTGTCTTGATGTTTTTGAGGGATGCCAGTCCTTCCAGCCCGGCAGTGCCCCAGCGAATGAGGCGGCTGGCGATAAATTGGGGCAGATGGGGGGCCAGCCATTCGAGAAGTTTGATGATGCGCGGGGTTTGGTAGGCGGTGATGAGAAGGGCGGTGATGAGGACGGCCGTTAAGATGCCCAGGGTTGCGCCTTGATGGGTGATGACATCGGGAACGATGGCAAAGGGCAGGATGACGATGAGGGTGATGAGTAAAGCCAGCAGTTCCAGTGATTTTTCGACAACGAGTGTGCCCAGGCTGCGGACTTTGCTCAGGCCGGTTTGCTGCTGTAGGGCGTAAACGCGGGCGACTTCGCCAATGCGTAAGAAGGAAACGGCCGTGTTCACAAACTGACCCAACATCATTGCCCAAAAAGCGGCTGACAAGGGTGGCTTTTCTGCCTTTGGTTGAAAGAGAAGCTGCCATCGCCATGCCTTGAGCAGCAGGGTAAACAAAATTGTCCCCAAAGCCAGCACAATGGGAATTACTTTAGCGGCTGCCAGCGCATTTTTAACATCACCCAAATTAAGTTCTTTGGTGATGTACCAAATGCCCCAGCCTAATAGTGCGATGCTGAGTAAACCATTGATAACGGGCAAGAGAGAGGGTTTGGCTGTTTGCCAGGTGGTAAGCTTGCGTTTATTTGTCGTCACTGCGACCTCGTTAACTGTTATTTTCTGGGCGAACAATCAACGCCGCCGGGTCTCCCATTAGCATAAAGGTGTCGCTAATTTCGCGCAAACCTTCGTTGGTGATGTCTAGTGCGTGTTTGGCGTTTTGGAAGGCATCTCCCATGCGCTGTACGGAAGGGTCTTGCAGGTTTTTGAGCAAGGCCAATGCAAAGGGTTCCTGGTTGTCGGACAGGGTAAGACTGGTGGCGGCTACGATGAGGACGGGGCCGTTTTTGCTGGTAAGCAATGTTTCAGACAGGGATGGAACGTTGGGGTCTGCAAAAAGGCCGGTAAGGCAGGTAAGCTGGACGACGATGGGCGGGTTGGGAGCTTGCAAGATGTCAGCATCGGCGGTGGTGAGCAGGTTGTCTTTGCCCCATTGCTGGACGCTGCCGTGGCCGATGTAGGTGGTTAACCAGACGCCTTGCTGCCATTCGGCGGCAATTTGGTCGGGGGTGGGGCCGTTTAGAATGGTGGTTTGGTCTTGGGGGATGTTGGCGCTGGCGGCGATTTGACCGGCAAGCTGGTTGAAGTAGGGTTCGCTGGCGTCGGCGGTGAAGATGGCTCTGGGTACGGCCGTGCCTTGTTCATAAGCCAGCGTACGGGAAACAAGCTGTTCCACTTCTGCTTTGGTTTGTACAGGCCAGCGGCCTACGGCCATGTCTGGCACGGCGTCGCCGTCAAAATCGACCAGCCGGGAGTCGCTGACTGTTTCGCCGCCAAACTGGACAGTGACCATGGGGGCGGGGACGATGTTGGCGGGTTGGTTACCTAAATAATTTTTGTAGTCGCTGGTGGCATCGCCGACGATGTGGAGGTAATGGGGCGGTGTTTGCCAGTTGGCGGCGGCATATGCCAGAAAAGCGTGAATGGTGTCTGGTGTGGGGCTGCCATCGCCAAAGGCATCGTATATTTCTTCAACAGGAACGATGGCGACAGCGAGACCCTGGGCGCGGCGGGCTTCGGCGAGCGGTTCTAATGCCGGGGCCAGTTCATCGGTGGTGAGAATGATGAGGTTTGCGTTGTTTTCTGGTGTGTGCCATTGGCTTTGGCGCACGGGGGTGATGGCGGCAGGTGTAAGCAGGCCGCGTGGGCCGGCGGCAATGAGTGCGGCGGGAGTGTCCAGCGTTGGCATGGGCTGGTCGTTGGTCAGGTGAATGGGCTGCCAGGGGTCGGTGATGTCGAACAGGTGGGGCGGGGCGCTGAAGCCGTTGAGGGTAATGGTTTTGGCGGGCTGGTGGATGGTGATGCGGTCGTTAACGGCCGTTGCCGGGGCTGTGTAGTCAACTTCTATCCAGTTTAGGCGCATGATGTCGGGGACGGAGGCGGAAGGTGGGGTGTTGTCCAGGGTGATGGTGTTACGGCCGTTGATGAGTGTGCCGGGGGGCATGTCCAATACGGCCGTGTAGTGGGTTTCGCCGTCCCATTGAATTGTGCCCAGCGAACGGCCGTTTACCAGCACATCCAGGTCGTGGTCTGGGTCTTGCATAAAATTTTGGGTAAACCCCCAGAGGGCGATGCGTAATTGGCCGCTGCCGTCGGCAATGATGGGCAGTTCCAGGTCAATGTCGAGCTTTTGTTCGTGGTTGATGGTGTCCCAGAACCACAGTTCGGTGGTGTCGTCTTTGCGGGCACGGGGTTCGTACAGTTTGTTTTCTTCGCGGCGGGCGGTGAGGGTGACGGTGGGTTGGGGGCTGCCGGTGGCGGTAACGGCCGTTTCTGTCATGGTCTGGCCGGGCTTGCCGCTTTCCAGCCAGTAGGTGCGCACGGTGGTGTAACGGCTGTCGGGGGCAATGCCGTAGAAGATGAGGGTGTTGTCGGCGATGATGAAGGGAACGGCCGTGTCGCTGTAACGAAGCGATAATTGATCGGCAGACAACGTTTCAATATCCAGTCCGGCTTGCGACAAATCATCGGCTGTAATTTTGTAAAGACCGTCGCGGTCAACCGCAATTTTGACAATACCTGCCGCCAATTCACCGGCTGGCGTTTGCTGTTGGCAGCCTGCGAGCAATATAAGCGCAGTTAGAATGGTAATGAAATAAGGAATGTTTGTTATTCGTTTGGGCATCGTTGTGTTGGGAAATGATTGAGGATAAATGGATTGCAGATTAAAGGAATGACGTTCTGCATTTTCTGTTTCTCTGTGAATGGAGCGCCAGCATCCCTGCTGGCCGTATGCTGCCTGGGAAGGCGGCGCTCCATTTCATTCATTTGCTGGTGCGCCGCAGATGCGTGGTGTCTTCTCTTCAATCGTTCATCATTCATCATCAATCTTTTATCGCTAATTTTTTACTTGCTGCCGGGTGAAGAGCAGCATGGATGAGATAACGGCAATGATGAAAATGAGAAAAGTGATGATAAACCCGCCCCACAAGAAAAGACGGCCTGCGGTTTGGCGGGCCTGTGCCGTTTGCACCGCGCTTTCAGTGGCGGTGGCTTCTGGGGATTGGTCACTGCCGATGATGGTGATGGGGCTTCCAGGGACGTAGCCTGCTGGGAAGGGGGTGGGTGTGGCGTTGTTGCTGCCGGGGTAGGTGGTGCTTTCGGCGGCAGGCTGCGGCTGGGACAGGGTTTGTGGCTGTGGATTGGCCGGATTATTGGGCTGGCTGTTTGGGTTTGTCGGGGCGGGGTAGCTTTCGCTCAGGACGGTGGGCGGGGGTTCCTGGGCTTCAACAATGGGTACGCTGCCGGGTAGTTGGAGGGCTGGCGTGGCCGGGGAACTGGCGGCAGGGTTGTTTGGGTTTTGGCCGCTGGCAGGGGCATTGGTTGGTGCGGTGGTGGGTGTGCTGGTGGGCACACGGGTGTTTGTGGGCGTGGGCTGGGGTGTTGATGCGGTGTTGGCGGCTTGGGTGGCTGCGGCCGTTGCGGTTGCTGTTGGTGGCGGTGTGGGTGTTTTGGTGGGAGGTGGGGCTGTTGGTGCTGTGCCGCCGCCACCGCCGCCAATGGCAATGGTTGTGGGTGTGGGTGTGATGGTGTAGGTGATGGTTTCTTCGCCAACGTTGACTTCTGTGCTGTTGTTTTCGACTTCGATGAGGCGGTAGGTGTAGGTTGAACCGGAAACGGCCGTGTCGTCTACTGCACTGTAAGAAGAGCCAATGGTAGGGCTGCCAGTAGCCAGTATAAAGCCGATGTTGGTCAACGGCGTAAAGACACCGCCTGAACCCCGCTCAATCCGAAAACCGGCCGTGTTCAACTCTGTACCAGTTTCCCATTCCAACAAAATGCCATTTCCCTGTGCGCTGACCCGAAAATAGAGCAGGGTGACATTTTGCCGGGACGCTGAAAATGCCGGTTGGGGCTGGGCCAGTAAGAGAATGCCTAAAATGGCGGCTAGCCAAAGGAACTGTTTCAAGCCTGGATTTCGTTGGTTTTTGTTCATGCGTTATATCTTCCAAAACTTTGGTTTGCGTAAGATTGGTTCAAGCTTAAAAATTGAACCAATCCAGGCGTCAATTATTACCGGATGATAGAGGGTAAGTATATCCAGAACTGATAGGGAGTAAAAACACGCATCGCTGGGTCGCCCAGCAGGGTGAAGGCGTACATTTCAGCGTCTGGTTGACCGGCTGCGTTGTAGATGTTTTTGGCGTAGTTGGCGGCTTGCCCCATGGTGGTGTAGCCCTGGTCAAAAATGGCCTGGTAGAAGGCACGGTGCAGAATGGTGTGTTCGTAGGTTGTGCCCAGTCCGCTGGATGACCAGTGTGCGGCCGTTCCCCGGTTGGCCGCTTTGAGAAAACTTTCACTGATTGCCGGTTCGCCAGGGTAGGCAAAGTAACCGTCCAGACAATCTGCGCTTAATATGATGGATGGTTTGCCGCCATTAAGCCAAAAAGTGTTGGTGTCATTGACGTTGAGCAGGCCAGTGCCTGTTGAACCAAATGCGCTGGTGCGTGAATCTCTTGACCATTGGGGGATGGAGCCGTGCCCCCGGTAGTTGATGATGGTTGTGCCGGTGATGTTGACCTGGTTGTAAAGCTGCCAGTAGGCCGCATCCACATCTTCTGAGGCGGCGGTGGGTTCGCCGTTTACGACCGGGCCGCTGTTGGGCAAGGCGATTTGGGTGACGTTGTAGTGTGCGGGCAGTTCGGTGGCAACGAGTGTGTTTTCGGCGTAAAAGTTGCCTGCCGAGTCAGTGTTGTCGGCAACAAAAGCGATGTTGTACAGCCAGCTTTGCCGGGTGAAGAGATTTTGTTCATACAGCTTGATTTTGTCTACGACGTTTTGGGCTTCGGTGGCGGTTTGGGCAGGAATGCGGCCTATGGCCATGTCGGGCAAGATGTCATTGCCGGAGACGGTGACAAAGGTGTGGTCGGTGGGGATTAAACCCTGGTAGGGGTCTGTGAATTGCAGGTCGGTAAGCAGGTAGGTGGGGTCGCTGTCGTCCCAATTGGCGCGGCAGCCTGCGGGGCAGGGCATGGGGGTGTGGGTGGCACGGGGTACGGCCGTACCGTCGCCAAAAAGCACGACATATTCCACACCCCAGGTTAAGGCTTCTGTGGTGTAGGCCTGAATGGCAGAAGGCAGGGGCAGGCCGTAGCCGTATTGGGCAATGACATCGGCAATGTCTACCACCTGGGTAGTGTACCCACCATATTGGGCTTGCTGGCGGTGGGCGGCGAGGTCTTGGGCGGCAGTGATGAAGTTGGCATGACTGATTGCCAGCCACTGGACTGTGCCGGTGGGGGTGAGGTTGGCGGGGGTGTAGGGGGCTATCATGCTGGCTGTAACGGGAATGGCGGCGGTTTTGGCGCTGACGATGAAATGACTGTTGGCCGGGTGGTTTGTGCCAAAGGTGAGTGTGCCGCCGGAGAGGTCTGGGCTGGTGAGGGAAACGGCCGTTGGCTGGGTCTGGTCGGTCACATCCCACGCGAGCAGGTCGGACACAGTGAGAGAGCCAAAGCCGGAAACGGCAAATGCTCTGCTGCCCACTTCATCGGTGAAGGCCAGCATGTTGTTGTCGGCGATGAGCTGTCGCTGATAGGTGAGGGAGATGTCGTTGAGGTAGATGCGTTCGCCGTTGTAGCTGTTTTCCAGCACGATGGCGATGTTGTTGCTGCCAGAAATGACCTGGGTGAGGGAAAGGGTGTCGGTGATGTTGAGGTTTTGCAGGCCAAACCATGTTTTTGTGGCGGAGGGTGTGCCATTGTTTAGGGTGATATGGGCGTCGTGCTGGTTGTAGGATTGGTACTCTCTGGAGATGAGTTCGGCGTCGAGAACGGCCGTTCCCGATGCTGCCGGGTGGGGTATGGTGACGGCGTAGGTGCGGGTGATGGTCTGGGTTGTGCCTGTGCCGTTGGTGATGTAGTCGGCGTACCAGGCATCTGGTTCGTTGGGGAAGATGTCCCAACGGTTGGTCCAGGTGCTGAAGAAGTAATTTTCGGGTTCGTAAACGGCCGTGTATTCAGTTGTGGTGGCTGGTGTACCCAAAGAACCGGCAAGGTTGGCCGTGGTAGCGATGTCGGTTCTGGTGACACCGCTGCCTGTGTAGAGCCAGTAGACATTTTCCAAAACAAAGGAGCCATCGGGCTGGCGTGTGCCGTTTATAAACTGCTCTTCTTGTTTACTGCCGGAGAAAGGCCAGCCGTAGAAGCGGATGGTGTCGTCGGCGATGGTGTTGGTCGTGCCATTGTCATCGTAATCGACGGCGACGGGGCTGCCGCGGTGCATCATGGCAATGGTGGTTGGATCGGTGTTGGCGGGGATGCCGGCGTTAATGAGTTCTTGCCCGTTGATTTCATAAATGCCTTCGCCCTGGGTAATGGTGATTTTCAGGATGTGGTCGGCGTTGGTGGGGAAGTTGTTGGCGCTGGTTTGCAGGTTTGGGGGCAGGCTGCGCCATTGTTGGGCTTGTTCCGGGTTGATGACGTTGATGGGCAGAGGGGCGTTGGTGGGTAACGGCCGTTTTGCCTGCCATTGTGCGCCGGTAAAGGTAATGGTGATGTCCATTTCCGGGGTATGGGTGATGGTTTGGCTGGCCGGGTTGTAACGGATGGGGTAGAGGCGTAATTCCACCACGCGCACGTCCCGGCTGTACATGGGCGGGGACAGGGTGTAGGCTGCGGCGGGGTAGAGGGCGTTGGTTGTGTAGACGGTAGGGTCGGGAACGGCCGTTACGTAGTCGGGGGCTAATGGCGTGTCGCTGGCAGGGGCGGCCACGGCTGGCGCTGGTGCAATGGCGACATGGTTGAGTGTGTTCTGGCTGCTGGCTGTGATGGAAACGGCCGCTTCTGCCATTGGCGGCAGGGCAATGTAGGTGCTGTAATAGGGCAGGGCGGGCATGCCTGCTTCTTGAATTTGGGTGTTCAGGCCGGTTGTTTGTAGTTGTTCCTGGTTAATTTGGGCTGTTGTGGTAAGGCGGAGGCGTAGTGTGGTGTTGTTGGCTGTGATGAGCTGGAGACCGGGTTGGGTAACGGCCGTTTCCTCTACTGCGGCAAAGGTTGAAATCGTCACAAATAAACCGAAGCCAATAGCCAAACCCGTTAAAAGCAAATAAGCAGTGCGTTGAATTTTCAGCATACAGTACAAGTCCTTCAAATGAGACCAGAAAACATATTATGACATGAACAACGTTTGGGGGGATTACGCCTCAGGAAGCGTTAAGATGTTGCGATCGACCAGTTCGTTAATGAAGGCAATGACGTCTTTTTGGGCGGTGTCGCGGTCAACATCATATTGCTCAGTAATGGCGTGGACTATTTCGGTCATGGTGCAGCCATCGACTACTTTTTGCCAGATAAATGTACCGACGCCATTAAACACCCGGATTTTGCCGCTTTGTGGAGAGACGGTAACGGTTTGATCGTCTAGCTGGTGCCAAATTATGCCAGAGGCAATCTCAGGTTTTTTGTCTAACATCATGATTTTTGGGTTTCCTGAATAGGGCGCAGATGGCACGAATGACATTGCGTAATTTTCTGTGTTTTTCGTGCCGTCTGCGATGGAGTTGGTAAAGTTATTCTTTGTTTTCTCGAATGCCTTTGGTTAGTAAAAAGAGGCCTGTAACAAGGCTAACGGCCGTTGCAATGAGCGACCAGGTTGAAATGTAGGGCACGGTGTATGAAAGCATCTCTTCTCGATACTGCTTGCTGTTACCAGTCAGTTCAATCTCTTCCAGGACATAATAATAAGTTTGTCCCGCTTTTACCTGATCGTCAGCAAATTGATACGTGCTGCCAGTGGTGGTGTTTCCTTTGGCGGAAATCATTTGGCTGTTGATTTTTTCAAATTCGCCGTCTGGCTGCTGGCTGCGGTATATGTTAAATCCGGCAGTATTTAGTTCGGTGGCGGTGGTCCACTCTACATTGATTTTGGCAGGGAAGACGAATGAGAAAACGAGAATGATGGCTGCTGCAGCCAGCCAAAGAAAGCCGATCGAAATGAGGGGTTGGGATGTACGTGTGAATTTGATCATGAGAAACGGCCGTTACGCGCTGCCTCAACGCAAACCAAACACCGACAACCAACTAGTCAACCACCCCAACCGCTTCTTCCGCTTTTTGCCCGGAAAATCGTTGGCGTAGGCTTCATAATGATAATAGTAATAATTACTGTAATACCCACTTCGCCCCGGCTTGATACGATTCAAAATAACGCCAAAAATATTGGCATTGGCTTTTTGCAAACTTTCGACAGCTTGCGTCATCGCATTCAGCCGGGTACTTCCGGCCATTGAAACCAGCAAACAGCCAGTAACATGCGGGGCAACAATTGCCGCATCAGCAACCGAAAGAACAGGCGGCATATCAATCACAATCAAATCCACTTCTTTCTGCAAGGCTTTTAGCACATGCAAAAAGCGTTGAGAGCCAAGAAGCTCTGCCGGATTAGGTGGAATAGGCCCACTAGACATAACAGTCAAATTTGGCACTTCCGTTTTTTGAGCATGGTACTGTACTGGCGTTTCACTATCCACAATAGCTGTGGTCAGACCCTGATTGTTTGTTAACTTGAAAATTTTGTGTTGGGTAGGACGGCGTAAATCGGCATCAATAATCAGCACCTTTTTGCCAGTTTGTGCCATCACAATGGCCAAATTAGCGGCCGTGTTTGACTTCCCTTCACTGGGGGCAGAGCTTGTTACCAAAATCGAGTGCAGCCCGCCATCTACGGCCGAAAATGTCAAATTCGTTCGCAGCACCCGAAACGCTTCAGAAATTGGGTCACGTGGTACATGATAAGTGATGAGCCTGTCAAAAGGCTTTTCCCCCTTAATCTCTGCAATTGTTCCCAGCGTAGACAGCCCTGTATGCTGGGCAATATCATCAGGCGACTTTACCGTATCATCCAGATATTCCAGCAAGAAAATCAGGCCTAATGCAGCCATTCCCCCCACAACGGCTGCCAGAAGAGTGTTGGTCATTACCCGCGGGCTAACAGGATTAAGGTTTGGTACAGCTTCCTCAATTTGAATAATGTTACTGCTTTCCTTCGCCTGGGAAACTTGCAGCTCATTCAAATTATTAAATGCCTCTGTATAGCGAATTTGGGCTTCTCTTAGCTGTGTCTCCAATTGGGAAAGTCTGGCTTTATCTTCAGGGGATTCTGCGTCACTGAGCGCATTAATTTCTGTTTCAATTGTCGCAATCTGGTCAGACAAATCTGCCATTCGTGCTTGCCAATTACTAATTGGTTCCGCATAGCGCAAACTTTCTCGTTCACGATTGATTTCAATAAATACTTCAACCAGTGTATTCGTAATTTCCGCCGCCCGGTAAGGATCTGTGTCTGAGACAACGATGTTGATGATTTGTGTTTCTGTTGGTGCCGATGCGTTGATTTTGGCACTTAACTGCCCGGGGGTCATGTCCAGGTTCAGGCGATTAATGGTTTCTTCCAAAACTGGTAGAGTCGTTAAAATTTCTACATACGTTTGTGCCAGCCGTTCTTCCAGAAGTACCTGGGCATATTCATTGCTGCTGCTGCCGCTTGGGGCTTCATCAATCAACAAGCGCGAAGAGGCTTGATAAACTGGTGTCATATTCTGGCTGACAAAAAATGCTGTGCCTCCGGCTATAATGACACCCAAAATAATGAGCCAAAGTCTGCGAAAAATAATGGCAGCGTATGCTTTAATTTCCATGGAATACCCTTAGATGTTTAATTTGATTGACGAGAAGATAGATAGGTTTGTGCAGCGGCGTAGAGGGTGAACAAAATCCACACAACAATTTCCCATACTTTTTGACTGGTTCCTGCTAACCCTGTCCCAATAAATATGAAACCAAGCCAGTAAAATTGTTCAATTGTGGGTGCTGTTTCTGGCTGTTGGGATGCCAGCTTGTTTTGTGTTCTAACCCAATAAGAATAGCTTGCAGTCGATATAATGATGGCACACCCGACAATCCAGCAGGCGTTGAATATCACTGATTTCCAGTCAATCACAGTACCTGAGTATAACATAACCCCTATGGGCTTCAATGATATTAATTGCCTATTGGTACTGATTTCTTGCTGGAGTGGGGTATAGTTGAATACCTGAGGTGAGAATATGAC
>CAZRIB010000043.1:0-14856 GCA_964600035.1 uncultured Ardenticatenaceae bacterium
CGACAATTGAAGCCGCACCATTCCTGAAGTAAGATACAGCTATGAAAACACCCACCTGGCAGCGCTTAAAAGCAAAACTTGTTGAGTTGGCCGGTATTTTTGCCGTACTGGCCATTGGCATTCCCGGCGTTATCATCGCCTTTGTAGACGAATCGCCGACGCGCTGGTGGATATTGGCATTAACGGCCGTTTTCATCGTCATCAGCCTCATCTTTCGCCCCATTTACCATGCCTTGCCTGCCCGACCAACCATCTACACCTACCTGACCATTCAGACCGGCATCACCATCTGGCTGCTCATCCTCAACCCGGAACTAAACTTTTACCTCATTTGGCTCTATGTACTTGCCATTGAAGCCATCATGCTGCTTAGCCAGCGAGAAGCCAACATCATCATTGCCCTGTACATAGTGCTGACCGTCGGCATTTTGTTGGCACTGCTTCCACTTATTAATGCCTTTATCTCCTTTCCCATTTACCTGGGCGGGTTTTACTTTTTCATCTCCTTTGCCTTTGCCACCAACCGTGCCAACCAGGCACGCGCAGAAAGCCAGCGCCTTTTGGCAGAACTGCAAACCACACATCAACAGCTCCAGACCTATGCCGCCCAGGTGGAAACATTGGCTGTGTCCGAAGAGCGGAACCGGTTGGCAAGGGAAATGCACGACACGGTTGGTCACCGGCTGACGGTTGCGGCCGTTCAGTTGGAAGCGGCGCAAAAGCTGGTTCGCAAAGATGCAGACAAAGCGGAGACAATGATTGCGACGGTGCGCGAACAAGTGCGCGAGGCGCTGCAAGAGCTGCGGCAAACTGTTGCCACCCTGCGCCATCCGCTGGAAGTTGATTTGCCGCTTTCTCAGGCACTGCGCCGTCTCATTCGTAACTTTGAAGAAGCGTCTGGGCTGGTAGTTAATGTGCTGCTGCCTGATGATTTGCCGGAGCTGCCACCTGCGCAGCGTTTGGCGGTGTACCGCACAGTGCAGGAAGGGCTGACAAATGTGCAAAAACATGCGCAGGCGACACAGGTTTGGCTGCAGTTGATGCAGCAGAATGGCGCGCTGCTGCTGCGGATGAGTGATGATGGGGTGGGCTGGCCGGAGAAACGGCCGTCTACCGGATTTGGTCTGCGGGGTATGGCCGAGCGGGCAGCACAGTTGGGCGGCGAACTGCATCTGGAGCCTCGTCCCGGCGGTGGGGCACAGCTGCGGCTGCGTTTACCAATGGCAGCGGCCGTTACATCCAGCGCCGCCATTCAGGAAAACGAAAATGAATGAGCCAATTCGCATCCTGATTGTGGACGACCAGCGCCTCATGCGCGACGGCCTGCGCATTTTGCTGGAGATGGAGCCAGATTTGACTGTTGCGGGGGAAGCCGAAAACGGCCGTGAAGCCATAGCAGCTTACGAGAAGTTAAAACCTGATGTTGTGTTAATGGATATACGCATGCCAGAAATGGATGGCGTGGCCGCCATTCGTCAACTGCACCACCAGTGGCCAGATGCCCGCGTCATCATTCTAACGACGTTTGACGACGACGAATTTGTCTTTGAAGGACTGCGGGCAGGCGCATTGGGCTACCTGCTAAAAGATGTTTCTGCTGATGAATTGGCGGATGCTGTACGAACTGTTGCCGCCGGTGACGCTCTGATTGACCCTTCCGTGACACGCAAAGTCATGGCCGAATTTACCCGGCTGGCGGCCACCCGTTCACAACCCCAAAGCGTCTTGCCAGAACCCCTTACAGACCGCGAGGCGGAAATTTTGCAGCTTTTGGCCGATGGCCTGACAAACCGGCAAATTGCAGAACGTCTCTTTTTGGCCGAAGGGACGGTGAAGAATTATGTTTCTAATATTTTGGCCAAAATTGGTGCGCGCGACCGGACACAGGCAGCGCTGCGGGCGCGGGAAATGGGGCTGGTGTGAGATATACCGGCCCTTGCACCGGGGTGGGGAACTGGTAAGGCGGTTCGTAAGATATTTTGCCAATAATGCAGGGTAGCAGGTTAGGTTACTGTCATGTCTGATTAAACCATTGTTGGTGGCCGTGACAGAGAAAACTCATCATTTTTAGCCCCATATTTTGCCATGATCGCTTGTAATTTAACGCAAGGTAACAGGCATTTTTTTAATTGCGCTGATCGCTTGCTGGTGAACAGCGCCCAGCTTCTCAAAGTGGATTTTTGAATAACGTGTCGTCGGCATTAGGTCAATTACAGTTATATTTAAGCCGCCAGGCTTCTGGTTTTGGTCGTTATTGGTTGGAGCAGTTGATTTTTTTGCTGTTTGGCTGGATTCCAACGGTCATTGGTATTGGGATTCGGGGAGTTGTGTATCGCCTGATTTTGAAGATGGATGGCGTGGCAGCAGTTGAGAATAATGTGCGGCTGCGCTTTGCGAGTAATATCCGGCTGGGACGGGGTGTATATCTGGACCAGGGGTGTTATTTGCATGCTTGCCCGGGGGGGATTGAGCTGGGTGAGAACAGTATTGTGATGCATGGTGCGGTTTTGCATGTGTATAACTTTCGGAATATGCCGCATTCGGGTATTAAGATTGGCCGGGATTGTCTGGTTGGTGAATATTCTATCATTCGCGGTCAGGGTGGGGTGACGATTGGGGACAGGGTTTATACGTCGCCGTTTACGCAAATTATTGCCGTGAATCATGTGTTTGATGACCCGAAACGGCCGTTTGTGGAGCAAGGCATTACCGCAGAAGGCATTGTCATTGAAGATGATGTTTGGTTAGGGGCGGGCGCAATCATTACCGATGGTGTCCGCGTTGGCAAAGGGGCTGTGGTGGCTGCCGGTGCTGTTGTAACAAAGGATGTTCCCCCGTATACAGTGGTTGGCGGTGTGCCAGCCAGAGTCATTAAGCAAATTGATGGCTCCAGTCCTGTTCCAGAGCGTGTTGTTTATTAATTGATTGTTTGATTTTTAAGGAGGCTGGCTTTTTCCTGTTTGGTTGCGTAACCGGCAAAGAAATGTTTTTCATTTCAAAGAACGTTTTGCTGATTACATAGACGGGAAACGGCCGTTTACAGAGAGTAAAAAAATTATGACCACATTATCCGTAGTAATCCCAGCCTATAACGAAGAAGACGGCATTGCCGACATTGCCCATCGCGTGTTGGCCGTCAAAGACGATTTGAAAAAAGTTGGCGTCGAAGACCTGGAACTTCTTGTGGTAGACGACGGTTCGTCAGACCGTACCGTTGAAATTGCCAGCAAAATTGAAGGCGTGCGCCTTATTCAGCATGAACACAACAAAGGGTATGGCGGCGCCTTAAAAACAGGCTTTAGCATGGCCAAAGGCGAATTAATTGGCTTTTTGGATGCCGATGGCACTTATCCGCCCGAATACTTTCCAAAACTATGCAAAGAAGCGCTGAACGGCTCTGAACTGGTGATTGGCTCGCGCATGGCGGGCGCAGACAGTGAAATGCCCATTACCCGCCGCATTGGCAACTTTTTCTTTGCCAACTTGCTCAGCATAGTCGGCCGTTCACGCATCACAGACAGCGCCAGCGGCATGCGGGTATTCCGCCGCGACATTCTGGAGCGCATTTACCCTTTGCCCGATGGCCTGAACCTCACGCCGGTGATGAGTACCCGCGCCGTGCATGAACATATCAAAATGGCGGAAATTCCCATTCCCTACAGCGAACGGCTGGGGCGGTCAAAATTAAGCGTTGTTCATGACGGAACGCTCTTTTTGCAGTCAATGATTTGGACGGTGTTGACCTACAACCCCAACCGGATTTTGGGGCTGCTGGGTGCTGGCGGCGTTGGCGTTGCCGGTCTTATCTTTTTAGGGCTGGTCATTGCCCGCTTGAGCGGCATTACAGAGCTGAATGCCTGGGGCGTTGCGGCCGTCTTTTTGGCATTGGTTTCAATTGTGGGCGGCATTAGCCTGTTGGCCTTGGGCATTACGTTTAATTACCTGGTGACCATTTTCCATAAACGCCCTGTACGGCAGGGGATGTTGGGCAAACCTGTATTCAAGACGCCATTGAACCATCACTTTGGTTGGATGGGCACGGCCGCATTGGTCGTCGGTCTGATTATTGGTATTGCCAGTCTGGCTATTGGCATTGGCGATGGCGAAATTGAGCGGCTTTGGCTGTATTTGCTGGGCAGTGCCATGCTGGTGTTGGTAGGTGTGCAGCTTGTGGTTTACTGGATTTTGCTGCGCGTATTGGAAGAGTTGGGTCAGCGCGAGATGTTGACAAAGAAAGACCTGACAGTGAATTAATAATCAATAATTTAATAATTAATAATTAATTATTGATTATTAATTGTTGCCTAAAGGATAACAATTATGAGTACGGTTAAATTGGACGACGTAAAAGTACCAAAAAATGGAAAACCGCGTGACCCACTGAAGGAAAATTTGGGGACGCGCCGTGTACCAAAGCTGCGAATGGCAAATTTCCCCAATGCAGATGATATTGTGCGGGAAGGTCTGCTGCGCAGCCGCCGCCCGGAAACGGCCGTTGACATTTTGCTGGTCAACCCGCCCACACCAGACGGCCAGTTATGGATACGCACCCAACACAGAGTGGGGCGGCGCACCCGCGAAAATATGGTGTGGCCGCAAGTCTCGCTGGCGCAAATGGCCGCCATGCTCCATCCAGAGCATAAAGTGGCTGTTATTGATGCCAATGCCGAGCGGATGAGCTGGCCTGAATTTGCCCAAAAACTGGATGAACTTCAGCCAAAGTATTACATGACACAGGTGACAGCGCCCACACTGGAAAACGATATGTACGGCTGTTTTTTGGCCAAAGCACGCGGCGCAAAAACGATTGCCTTTGGCACGCATGTCACCCCAATTCCACGCGAAACCATGCTGGCTTATCCGGCACTGGACTATATTTTTGTAGGTGAGCCGGATTTGACTCTGCGGGATTTTCTGGATGTGATGGAAAACAAAGTAGACCAACGGCCAGAACATATCCGCCGGATTTTTGAAAAGCATGACCCCACTTATCGCCCGGCAATTGATGAGGATGGTAATGTGGATATGCGTGCCATTAAGGGGCTTGTGTGGCGTGATAAAGGCGAAATTGTGCTGAATTTTCCACGGCCGTTTATTGCCGACCTAAACGACATGCCCCATCCACTGCACCATCTGCTGCCGCTTGAAAAATACCGCATGCCCTACATCAAAGGGCCATTCACCTTCATCGTTACCAGCCGGGGATGCCCTGCCGGTTGTACCTACTGCATCAAGCATGTCAGCTACCAATATTCCGTGCGTGTACGTTCGCCAGAACACATTATGGAAGAGCTTTGGATTCTCAAAAAGCTGGGCATGAACAACATCCATATGTACGCCGACCTCTTTACCGTAAACCGGGATCAGGTGATGGGTTTGTGCAAATTGATGATTGAAGAAGGCATAGACATTAAGTGGACGTGCAACAGCCGTGTAGATTATGTGGATGAAGAGATGTTGTCCATGATGGGGAAAGCCGGCTGCCGGTTGATTTCCTGGGGGATTGAAAGCGGGAATGAGCAGATTTTGCGCCATGCCCGCAAGGGTGCATACCCAGACAAAGCCGAGCGTGCCCTGATTTGGGCAAAGAAAGCCGGCATTATGAACTGGGGTTACTTCATCATTGGCCTGCCCGGTGAAACAAAAGAGACGATTCGAGACACGATTGATTTTTCCAAAAAGCTGCCTTTAGATATTGCTTTGTTCCATGTGGCTGCGCCTTATCCGGGAACGCCGTTTTTCTTTGAAGTGGTGAAAAATGGCTGGTTCCGCGAGGGGACGCAGTGGGAGCAGGTGGATATGGATAAGGGGACGGTGTTGGATTATGGAAATTTGTCTGCGGAAGATTTGCTCTATTGGCAAAAGCGGGCGTTTCGTGAATGGGCGTTTCGTCCCAAGCCGATTTTGACCTATTTGAAGATGTTGACGTATGATTTCCGAACGTTCAAGACGGCTTTGGATGTTGGCCTGCAAACGCTTGTCTGGCAGGCAAAGGGCGGCGAATAGGTGTTGATGGTAACGGCCGTTTCGTGCCCTCGTTCACACATCAATTAAAATAAACACAGACAGACATCATTTGCATGCTTTTGTAAATGATGTCTTTTTTTACTATGAAAAAGTTTGTTGAAGATAGATGGTTTCCCATAATTGATTTGTTGTTTACGGCCGCTGCCGCCTTTTTGTGGTTTTTGGGAGCTGGATATTTATCCTGGGAGCCGCTGTTGATAGCGTTGTTTCCCTGGGGGATGCGGGCTTTGGCTGGCCGGTTTCCGTTTCGGCGCACTTCTTTGGATGGCTGGCTGCTGCTGTTTTTGGTAACGGCCGTTGTCAGCATTCATTTTGCCTATGACCCGCAGCTAGCCATGAGTAAACTGTGGGTATTGGTTGGCGCAGTGCTGTTCTTTTATTCGCTTGCCGCACAGTCCCGGCGGGATGTGTGGCTGCTGGCAGTTATATTGGGCGTACTTTCAACGGCCGTTGTCATTTACTTCCTCCTGACCAACGACTGGAAGGCGCTGCCTGCCGATATTGGCTTGATTAACTGGTTTGGGGTGCGCTGGATGCAGATACGGCCGTCTCTCTCCCTTCCCTTACTCCACCCCAACTCTGCCGGTGGAATCATTGCCATTACCATCCCCTTTCAACTGGCCTTGTACCTATACGGCCGTCGCACCAAACACCAGACATACCAACAATTAGCACTTCTGTTTGGCACAATATCCCTGGGCGGCCTGTTTCTCACCAGTTCCCGTGCCGCCTGGGTATCACTGGCCGCTGGCCTGGCCGTTTGGTGGGGGTGGGGTCAAAGCCATCACCTGGCTCAACGCCAAAAAATGCAGCAAATGACACGCTTTGTAGGCATGGCAGTTGCTCTGATAGCCGCTTTCATGCTTGCTGTGCTTGTTTTCCCCCAAAGCCTGCAAATTGTAAATGGCGCATTACCGGGTAACGACACAGCATTTAGCCGGGCAATGCTGGCGCAAAGCACCATCGACCTGATTGGCGATTACCCGTTTTTAGGGGCTGGCCTGGCTAATTTTGGCGGTCTTTATTCCCAATACATTGCGGATACCCCGGTTTTTATTTTTAACTATGGCCATCAATTCTTTTTGGACGTGGTGTTTGAACAGGGCATTTTAGGGCTTGTCACCTTGTTAATCATACACACCATTGCCGGATGGCTGTTGGTGCGGGGAGCCGGAAAAGAGCTGTACATGCGAATTGAGCTTGAAGGACGGGATGGCCGGCATCGGAGCGGGAAGAAACCGCAAAAGCTGCATCTGGATTTGTTTCGATGGGCGATTGCGGCGGCGGGCGTTACTGTGACGCTGCACAGCCTCATTGATGACCCGCTGTACGGGTATCTGGCGATGCCGTTTTTGTTTTTGCTGCCCGGTTTGGCGGTGATGGTTTCGGTCAGGCGGAATGCGCCGCCGGTTTTGCGGCTGAAGGATTGGCTGCGGCCAGTGGTGCTGGTGCCGGTGGGGGTGCTGCTGGTTGGCGGGCTTGTGGCCGGGCTTGTGTGGCAACGGCCGTTACGCGCTCGTTGGCTGGCGATGAATGGCGCGGCACAAATGGCAAAAATAGAGCTGCAGAATTGGCCGACCAACCAATGGGATGATGGTTCGCAAGTTGAATTGTTAGAACCGGCGGCTATAACGTTACAAAATGCACTCGCACTCAATCCCACAGACAGAACAGCCAACCACCGCCTGGGCTTGATAGCCATGCTAAAGCGCGATTACAATTCGGCGGTAAATCATCTGGAAATCGCCCACCAGCAAGACCCCACACATCTCGGAATCAATAAAGCATTGGGGTATAGTTATTTGTGGCAAGGCGACTATAATAACGCCCTTGTGCTTTTGTCACATTTTCCAGAAGTAAGCTACGAATTGACAAATTACATTAGCTGGTGGCGGCGAAACGGCCGTGACGACCTGGCACAGTATGCTGCGGAAATGTCTGCCCGCATGCAAGCACAACCAGACCGCGCGCAAGGCAATGCTGCCCCATAACGGCACAGTTGACCGTAATTTAGAGCTTGGGAGGTTAAACAAATCAATGACTTTTTTGAAGAAGTTTTGGGAAGGCTGGAAAAAATTCGGTCATTTCATGGGCGATTTAATCGGCCGTCTCGTTTTAACCCTGTTTTATTTCACCTTGTTTTTACCTTTTGGCTTGATAGTCCGATTCTTTATGGATCCGCTGCATATTAAGCACATACCCGCGGCATGGCAAAAGCGAATCACAAAAGACAAAACAATCGAAGAGGCTAGAAGGTTGGCATAATGTATATTCTTGGCATTTCTTGTTACTATCATGATTCGGCAGCCGCCATTCTCAAAGATGGTGTGCTGGTTGCTGCTTCAGAGGAAGAACGATTTTCCCGCAAGAAGCATGATTTTGGTTTTCCCCATCAGGCGATTCAATTTTGCCTGGAGCAGGCAGGAATTACGGCACAAGATTTGGATTATGTGGTGTTTTATGAAAAGCCGCTGCTCAAATTTGAGCGTATCTTGCTGACAACCCTGCAAATGTTCCCGCAATCGTGGGCTGTTTTCCGGGAGTCGATGATTGCCTGGTTTAATGAAAAGCTGTGGATTAAGGGACAAATTTTAACCACGCTGGATATTCCCGATGAAAAGCTGCTGTTTGTGGAACATCATCTGAGTCATGCGGCCAGTGCATTTTTTGCATCGCCGTATGAAGAAGCGGCCATTATTACCATTGATGGGGTGGGTGAATGGACGACGGCAACAGTTGGTAAGGGAACGGCCGTATGGGAAACCCTGCCCAACGGCGGCACACCCACAGCCACCAAAAATGACATCGAGCTGTTCAGCGAAACCCGCTTCCCCCACTCATTAGGGCTGTTGTACTCGGCCTTTACGGCCTTTTTGGGTTTTCGGGTAAACAACGGCGAGTACAAGGTGATGGGGATGGCCCCATACGGCCGTCCCACGCGCATGGACGATGTCTACAAAGTGATGCAGATGGGGCAGGATGGCAGTGTCCATTTGAACATGGACTATTTCGACTTCCACCGCTCCACCAAGCGCACATTCAGCAATAAATTTATCAAGCTGTTTGGCGAGCCGCGTGTGCATGATTCTGTCTTTTACACGCCAACAACCCATCCTTTGAAAGACCATCCCCAATGGGATAACGCAACGGCCGAAAAGAACCAATATTACGCTGACATTGCCGCCAGTATTCAACGGGTAACAGAAGAAGCTGTGTTGAAGATGGTGCACTATGCCTATGAGCAGACTGGTTCAAAGAATTTGTGTTTGGCCGGTGGGGTGGCGCTGAACTCTGTGGCAAACGGCCGTATCATGCGTGAAGGCCCCTTTGAAAACGTCTACATCCAACCAGCCGCAGGCGATGCGGGTGGCGCGCTGGGGGCTGCTTTGTACGCCTACCACGTCCTGCTGGGTCACTCACGTAAATTTGTGATGGAACATGCCTACTGGGGCAAAAGCTACACGGCCGATGACATTCGGGCGGCCATTGCCCAAACAGGTTACAGCTACGAATATGTAGAAGACATTGACCAGCTTGCCACCCACATGGTGGACGACATTCTGGCGAAAAAAGTGATAGGCCTGTATCAAGGCCGTTTTGAATGGGGGCCGCGCGCCCTGGGTAATCGTTCCATTTTGGCCGACCCCCGCAGTGCTGAAATGAAAAGCATTGTGAATGAACGGATTAAATTCCGTGAACCGTTCCGCCCCTTTGCCCCGGTGGTTTTGGAGGAGCGGGCTTCCGAATATTGGCAGGATTTGGAGGATGGGCACGGCACGACGGCTTACCCATACCGATATATGCTGGCTGTGTGTAAGTCTTACCCGGACAAGGGTGAGCAGATTCAGGCGGTTAACCATATGGGAAGCGGCCGTATCCAAACTGTCCGCCGGGAGTGGAATCCATTGTATTACCGGGCAATTGAGCTGTTTGGCGAAAGCACGGGTGTGCCGGTGCTGCTGAATACCAGTTTTAATTTGCGCGGCGAACCAATTGTAAACACACCTGCCAATGCGCTGAATACTTTTTCTAAAAGTGATATTGATACGTTGTATATGGATGGGTTTATTGTCAGAAAGTCGAATTAGGTGGTTGATGTTGTAGTATGCCAGAAGACGGTTACCTAACGGCCGTTTCAAACCATCCTTTGCGTGGCAGGGGAGCCAGGCGAGGGAAAAATGCGTTCGTTCTTTAACAAATTAGCTTTGGTAATGTTCAGCATTGTGCTGACGTTGGGCATGCTGGAAGCGGGTGCCAGAATATTCAAGTTGGGAACAGGTGGTTTTTGGGAACCCCATCCCACACTGGGCTGGCGTAATATTCCCGGTGTAACCGGCTGGGAGTCGTGCTATGGTGAATGCCGGGTGAAGGTACACATTAACAGCCTGGGGCTGCGCGATGTGGAAATGCCTTATGAAAAGCCGCCAGATGTTCGGCGCATTCTGTTTTTGGGCGACTCGATGACGGCCGGTATGCAGGTGACGCTGGAAGAAACGTTTGTCAAGCAGGCAGAGGCGTATCTCCATGCGCAGGGTTACGATTCGTGGCAAACTGTCAATACGGCCGTAAACGGGTATGGAACCGATAACGAACTTGTTTTTTATCGGGAAGAAGGTGTTAAGTACGAGCCGGATGTGGTTGTGCTGGCGGTATATCTGGCAAATGACATTTACAACAACAACCGCGTGCTGGATTTGCGAATAAACGGCCAAAAGCATAAACCCTTTTTTACTTTAGATGAAAATGGGGCTTTGGTTATTCACAATTATCCGGTTGAAAACACTGATTCGTTTTGGGCGAATGTGGGTACGTTTTTGAAGAAACATTTTCAACTGCCGCGTTTTATCGCCCAAACATTGAGCTTGCGCGGCGCATCACCTGGTTGGTTAAAGCCGGTTTTGGCTTTGTTTGCCGGTGGAGGGCAGGTGGATAGTGGGGATACGGCCGTTTCAACCAACAATACACCCAACACACCGCCAACCGTCCCCAGAACATCCCCGGTCACCATCTGCGATGCAGTGTACACACCTGAAATTGAAGAAGCCTGGGACATTACCAAAGCCTTGATTCAAGAACTACGCAGTGAGGTGGAAGCCAGTGGCGCACAACTCTTGGTGGTATCCATACCGACACTGGCGCAAACAATTCCCCCCGCCGATGGCACAAGCTGGTACTGTTCCCGTCCAAACGAAGAACTCAACACATTTCTCGATGAAGAAGGGATTCCGTACCTGGATTTACTCCCCGCATTTCAGGCATACAGCCCGGAAGGGGGCAAATTGTTGTATTATGAACGGGATTTTCATATGACCGCATCCGGGCACAAGGAAGCGGGCAGACAAATCGGTTCATTTTTATCAGAACATCTTGATTGACGTAACGAAACAACGAGAAAATTAAAAGCAAGGAGGTAAATGGCAATGAAAGCATTCTTCCGCAGCATGACATCAAATTTAGGTGTAGTAGGTGAGCTGCTCTCATTTCTTTGGGCACGTAAATTGTGGTGGCTCATCCCGATGGTAACGATTTTGCTGGTGTTTGGCTTGCTGCTCATCTTTGCATCCGCATCCGGGCTTGCGCCGTTTATTTACACATTGTTTTAGAACCGCCTAGAGATTGGTTCAATCTTCCAGGATTGAACCAATCTATGCCTGCTTTAACTATCAATCGTTTAATCAACTAATCAGCCGCACCCTCAGGTATTGGTATGAAATTAACAAAATATAGTTTGTTGTTTGTGATCCTGGCAGCTTTATTCTTGGTGACGGGGCACTATTTGGATGTGTTTGCCCAAGAGGATGACCTGCCCTGGGAAACGCCGGATAATCTTTCTATGTCTGGCGGGGCGGCTGAACCGGTTCTTTTTACGGATGCCGATGGGGTTTATCATCTGCTGTGGCAAGATGCGGTGGCCGGGTTTGTGTACACCAATGGCGACGGCCGTTCCTGGGCAGACCCGGTTGAGATGACCGCACCATTTACAGAGCCGCCCTTTGAAAAGCCCAACACACAATCATTTGAGGCGTATTACAAACCCCGACTGGTCACAGACAACAACGGCCGTTTACATGCCTTTTGGGTAAACGCCGACGGCCTGTTGATTTACCGCCGTGTAGAAATCAACAACATTACCAATGCCTCAAGCTGGACGGCCGAATTTCGGTTGTCCGGTTCCGCCCTCACATTAACGACCGCTGTGGACAATGACGGCCGTCTCCACCTCGCCTATATCCGTCCGCAGCCCGCAGACACATTACCCGCCGGCATTTATTACCGCCAGTCCACCGACGGCGGCGCAACCTGGACAGACCCCGTACTGGTTTACGAATCGGAATATTTCCGCACGGCTGATGCCGATACAGCCAATTTGCAAATGCGGCTGGATGGCGACGGCCGTATCCATTTAGCCTGGGACAACCGTGCTCTGGACACCATTTATTACGGCCGTTCAGAAGATAACGGCGCAACATGGAGCGAGCCATTGTTAGTAGACAGCCGCCAGGAGGCTGACGATGCGGCTGCGGCTGGCCCGGCCAAAGTGCGTCTGGCACTCAATGACGGGCTGCTGCACATGACCTGGCAGGCCACACACGGCGAAACTCTTTGTACACAGTATCACCAATGGTCGGCTGACGGCGGGGCAACCTGGTCAGACCGAATTGCAGCATTGGCTGACGCAAGAGGCTGTCCGCAAGACGGCCGTTTCCTGACCAGCCGCAACAACCTGCTCTTCTTGCTCACCACATTTGAAGATGTTATCTACATGCAGGTTTGGGACGGCGAACAGTGGAGTGAAACGGCCGTTCAAGAGCCAATGCTCACCTTCACCGACCCTACCACCTTCCGGACGGTTACGCTGGGATGTCGCCAGACAACCGTTTTGCCAGACAACACGCTGCTGGTTTTGGGCTGCGGCACAGGCAACGACACCGACATTTGGGCGCTGCGGCGTCCTTTGGGTGAGCTGGCTAATTGGTCCAGCCGTTTTGCCCCGCCGCCCATTTGGAACGCGCCTGTTCCCATTGCCCAAAGCGACTATCACCTGGAAAGTCCGGTTATGGTGGCCGCCGCAGACGGCCGTTTACATGCCCTGTGGACCAGCTCCAGCCAACCCGTCATCCCGGGCAAAGTCAACACATCAGCCAGCGAAGCCACCGGCATCTTTTACTCCCGGCTAGACGCAGACCGCTGGTCGTCACCCAGACCTATTTTGCAAGCGCCGGGCGGTGCAGCAAAACCGGCCATTGTCGCCGGGCCAGATGGTTCATTGCATGCTGTCTGGAGCGGCAAAAACCGGGGCGGCGTTTACTACAGCCGCGCCCTGGCCGATCAGGCTGCATCTGTTCGTGAATGGATTGAGCCTGTGCTGCTTCCCGGTTCAGAAGAAATAGGCGCATCGCCCGATCTCATACGAAACGCGGCAGGACAGTTGTTTGTGGTGTATACCGTGCCGGTTAATGACGAGCGCGGCATCTATTTGACCCGTTCAGATAATAATGGCGATTCATGGACAGAACCGGTGCAGATTTTCAGGGGTGACAATGCGGGCTGGCAGGTTGTTGGTCAACCCAAACTGGCTGTGACGGAGGCCCAAAGCCTGCACGTAATCTGGACAAGAGAAACGTTGGCCGCCGGGCAGGGAACACGGGCAATGGTTTACAGCCGTTCGGATGATGGCGGCGTGACCTGGTCGCAGCCAACGCCTGTAACACAAGAATCTGTCTCCTGGTATGACATTGTGGGTATTGGCAATAGAGAACTGCACCGCTTTTGGCAGACGATGAATGATGGACTGCCTATTTTGTGGCATGAAGTGTCGTATGACAATGGCCTTTCGTGGAAGTCGCCGATTCGTATTGCGGATTCGGCGGTGAGTGGGGGGCCAACGGCCGTTTTGGTGGATTTTGCCGCGCAGCTTCATTTGTATCAATTGGGAGCTACCAATGAGGGGGCGCTGGTGCTGCAAGCATGGGATTGGGATGGTACACGCTGGACTGTGGGAGATGGGTTGCAGCTTCCTGAGGAAATGCTTGGAGCGGATGCTGTGACGGCGGCGATGACGCAAAACGGCCGTATTGGTGTGGCTTTTTCTGTCTTATTCCCCAACAGCGAAAGCGAACAACTACAAGACACCCTGGTATACACCAGCCGCAGTTGGGACGCGCCCAATGCGACACCCACACCCCTGCCTACCCTGACCCCCACACCTCCGCCCCAGCCAACAGCTACGCTGCAGCCCACACCGACCGCAACGCCAGTCATTCCGCTTACTGATCCGGCCGTTGAGCCAGACAGAGGGTTTAGCGTTGGCCCGCTTTCTACCAATGATCCGGTGGGCAGCATTGTGCTGAGCATATTGCCGGCTGTTCTCATCGTGGGCATCATCTTTGCCATTGGTTTACGCATCAGAAAACAGAAGTAAGGTCTATCTTAAGAGTGGCAGACTACCATGATGCACAGATAAAAATGACAATATTTTGTATGTGCATCAGAGGAGTTACATCATGAAGCGTAAATCAGTTGCTTTATTTTATTTGTTTGTATTTTTGTTGGTTTTAGGTGTTCAACCAGCATTTGCCGCGCCAAAAGCATATATTGACCCGAATACGGGTGGTATGATAACTCAGGCACTGGTGGTTGTGTTTACGCTTCTTTCCGGGGTAATCTTATTCTTCTCCAGCCAGATAAAAATGGGATACAAGCGGATGGTACGTTTTTTCCGCGAAAAATTTGGGAAGGATACAGCCCAAGACGGAGCCGCTGATTTAAGTTAATGAGTAATGATTGATGATTAAAGTTTTCCAGCTTGGATGAGTTAATCGTTAATTG
>CAZRIB010000044.1:0-1399 GCA_964600035.1 uncultured Ardenticatenaceae bacterium
CACCCCGTCACTTTGTCACCTATTTGCCACCTGTTTTACCTTTTAGGGGTTACGCATTACAATAAGGTGTATGAGTGCAAACAATCCTTTTTATCATCGTGGGGCAATACGGCAGGCGGCAGATTTTTACGGCCGTTCCGCAGAAATTGCCCAGGTTCTGGGACTGCTAAAAAACGGCCAAAGCGTCTCCCTGATTGGTCCCCGGCGCATCGGTAAAAGCTCCCTGCTTATTCACCTCTGCCACCCCGAAATACGGCAAGCCTTTGGCATGTCTCCACCCCAGGCCTTGTTTGTACTTATCGACTGCCAGGAACTTGGTGGCTCACCAGCAGAAGAGGTATACGACACCATGCTCACAGGACTGAGCGATGCTGCAGAAGAAGCTGGCATCCCCGTCTCCCTACAGCATGGCACGGGCACGTACCGGGCATTAGACCGGCTGCTCAACCAAATTACCCGTGAAAACAGAACCGTTGTCTTTTTGATGGATGAGTTTGAACTGCTGGCAGCCAATGAACATTTGACCCCATTCTTCTTTGCCCGGCTGCGCGGCTTAACAACAAAGTACGGGCTGGCCTATCTCACAGCCAGTCAACGGCCGTTATTTGCCATCACGGCTGAAGAAGAAATCCTCAGCTCACCCTTCTTCAACATCTTTGTTACCCTGCCGCTGGGGTTGTTTACCGACGAAGAAGCACGGGGGCTGCTCAACAGCCGTTTACAAGGAACTCCCTTCACCTTTTCTGATCAACTAATTGATTACTTGCTATATCTGGTCGGGCCACACCCCTTCTTTTTACACATTGCGGGTTACCATGCTGTCCAGGCCATGTTAAACGGCAGCGATCTGACCGACCCGAAGACCTTTACCCAACTGGACGAGCCTATCGAACTGGAAATTACATCACATCTGGGGTATTTATGGCAAAACCTGACCCCCGACGAACAGCATGCGCTGGCAATTGCAGATGGCCCGGTAGACAGTTTGCGGCTGCTGGAACAACTTTGCTTACTGAAGCAAACGGATTCTGGTTACGCTTATACAAACGAGGTGCTGCACCGCTTTGTGCGCCGCCAAAGTGTGCCTTCTCTGGTGCAGGCTGGCCCATTTGTCATTGATTTGCAGCGGCATCAGGTTTGGGCAAACGGCCGTGAATTTAACCTGACCACGTCTCAGTTTGCTATTTTTGTCAAGTTATGTGAACAGGCAGGGCAGGTTATTCACAGCGGCGATTTGGAAACGGCCGTATGGGGAACCGTTTTAGAAGACGAACCAGACCGCCTGAAAACATTAATCAAACGGCTCAGACGCTCGCTGGCCCCATATGACAACTGGATTGTCAGCGAACGGGGTGTGGGGTATGCCCTGCGCCCGCCGGAATGAGAAAGTAAAGATTAA
>CAZRIB010000044.1:1499-14683 GCA_964600035.1 uncultured Ardenticatenaceae bacterium
AATCTTCAATCTTCAATCCTCCCCCTCAATCTCCCCTGTTTTCGTTATACTTAGGCCAATGATAACGCGCAAAGCACTTTACTGGCTGGGATTGTTTGTTCTGTTGTGGGCGGCTGTGCCCAACACGGCCGTTTCCCAAACAACCCCACCCGAAACCTCCGCCTTTTACTGGCAGCACCAAACATCTGGCCGCATTCAAACCATCACCCCCGTTGACATAAACACAGACGGCGTAGATGAACTCATCATCACAGACAGCAACGGTAAAATTGACCTGCTTTTTGCCGATGGTGCGCTGGTGTGGAGCCACAATGCCCCAACGGCCGTTTCCGCCATTGCGCCCATCGCCAACCACACAGATACCACAGAAACAGCCTTTGCCATCACCTACAACAACACCCTGGCCTTGCTAGACCCCACCGGCACACCCCAATGGACAACCACCCTCACAGAAGTCCCCATACCAGCCGCACTCTACACCAACGGCAGCCTGGAAGATACCGCCCGATGGCGCGCCCAATACCCGGCACATCCCATCGCCCTGGCCGCCATCGATTACAATCAGGACGGGCAGGATGAAATTCTCATCCTCATGCAGTCTGGACAGTTGCAGTTGTATGACCAAACCGGCCAGCAAATCTGGTCATTTGTCCGCAACACAACCCCGTTTGCCGATGCCCAACCCCACATGCTTGTTGCTGATTTTAACCAGGACGGCCAGGATGAAATTGCACTGGGCTTTTTTAACACGCGCCGGTTTAGCCAGCTTATTTTGCTGAACGGCCGTAAACAGGTGTTGTGGGACCGGCCAGTAGAAGGACGCATCTCCGCCATGACGGCCGTTCACTTCCGCAGCACCCCCAACTCCCACATTGCCATCGGCACAAACCTGGGTCAGCTCGTGCTGTTCGACAGCAGCGGCCAAAAAAGTATGCCGCGCACCGTCAACCGCCCCATCACAGCCCTGACCGCCCTCACCTTAACCAATGGCAATGCGCTGGCAGTGGGCACAGATGTCGGCAAAATTGTGGTTTACACAGAAGATGGCCGCCGCGCATGGACACATTACCTTTCTGCCAATGCCAACCAGCGCGTGGTCGCCATGACCCATGCCGGCCCGGCCGCCCGCATTACAGAGCCGGTGCTGTCAGTGGTTTATACCGCCAACAACAGCGACGGCCAGTCGTTTTCGGTTGATTTATTGGGCAATGACGGCCGTAAACTGGACACCCTTCCCGGCGGCGACTCTACAGGGCTAAGCAGACTTATCGACATCAATCACGACGGCGTAAGCGAGATGCTCATAGGCCGCTTTGCCACCGTCGCGCTAACCGGATTGGGCATTGGCGTTAGTGAAATTGCCCGCGACTGGCCGCTGGCTTTGGATGCCCCGCCAACGGCCTTTTTGGTGGTCGATTTTGATCAGGATGGCGAGGATGAAGTGCTGGTTGGTGCAGAAGACGGCCGTATTCACCGCTTGACAAATGACGGCCGTTACCGCTGGATTGTTGAAACAACGGGTGCCATTACACATCTGGCCGCCCTGCCCCACACCACCCTCACCAATGCGCCAGACATTGTTGCCATTCGCAGCGAAAGCCGCATAGACCTGGACAGCGAGGCCGTCACCCAAAGCTGGATTTCCCTGTACCAGGCCAACAGCCAACTGGTGTGGGAAACAGAACTGCCAACCAAAATCACAGCCCTCTACATTGCAGACATCAATAATCGAGGACGCGCAGACATTATTGTGGGCACAGAAGACGGCCGTATTCTCATCTACAGCGCCAACGGCCAAAAACTCGGCGAATTTGACACAACAGAAGCCCTGGCCATCTATCGCCAAAACCAATCTACCCCCTGCTCGCAAACAGTGGACAGCCCTTCATTCAACGTTCTCCGCCCGGTGGAGTGTGCCCCATATACACCCCCGGCCGCCGGTCAGCCAGCCCTGCCCGCAGACACGGCCGTTACCAGCCTCTTCCTGCTAGACACACAACCACAAAAAAGGCTCCTCATCGCCGCCACAACCCACACCATCTTCCAAATCAACCAAACCCTTTCCGTACTCGCCACCTTTCCCCACCAAATTACCGGCCTGCACCCGCTAAACCACCGCCAGGGCACAATGTCCCCGGCCATGCTGGCCACATTAGACAGCGGCGAAATTGTCGGTCTGTCTGAAACAGGCGTCCCCCTACCCAACTGGCCGCAGCTAACCAACGGCATCGTCCGCAGCATGAAAACCACCCGCGAAGCAGCCGAAATTTTTGAGCTGCAAGAAGAAACGGCCGAAACCTTCCTCTTCATTACCGACAAAAATCAAGTTCAATACCTGACTGTGGACAACAACGTGCCTTATTTAGGCTGGCGCATCACCAGCATCTCACCCGTAACCGGCCTCACCTGGGGCGATCTGGATGGCGACTCTTTCGCCAACCTGGCCATTGGCACAGAAGATGGCAAAGTATTCCTTTTCTCTGGTGTGCAAACGGCCGTTCCCCAATTAACCGTCGAACTAGACACCCTCAGCCGCGTCTCCGGCATGACTGCCCTCCACCGCCGCGGCGACACCAAATCCGACCTGCTCACCATCAGCAACAACGGCCTGGTGCAAATGTACCGCGCCCAGGAAAACCGTCCGCCGCTCCTGGTCAATCCCGCCATCGACATCACCCAAGGCCAATACACCATCACCGTCTCTGTGCTGGATGTAGAAAACGATACAGTCAACGTCACCCTGGAAATTTACAACCCACAAAGCCAACAATGGCTGTCACAAGGTCAAAAAACGGCAACCGGCCACCAAAATTTATTCTGGCCTGTTGTCACCCTGCCATCAGAAATCAATGAAGTCCGTTACCGCTTCATCTTTGACGACACATTTCATACAGGCACATTCTCGCCGCCGCCCGGGCCACGGCCGTTACTCACCTCCTCCCCCGCCGAAACCACTGCCATCCTTTTGGGATCATTCATCTTTGCCGGCATCATCACCCTGCTCATCCTGCTGCGCCAAAACCAAAGCCCGGTTGTCCAGGCACGCCGTTTCTACCGCCAACTACAGCAGCACCCCCACCAAACCTTGCCCCTGCTGCAAGCGCAGTATGCCCACACAAACGGCTCGCCCGACTTTCTCATATCATTGGCCGGGCAAGCCCGCCAACAAGCCAACACCATCACTGCCAGCCTGGCAGACGGCCTCTTTCTGCTTGCCGACAGACCCCACACAGGCCTCTCCATCATACTGACCGCCTTTCAGGAAATTGCCCGTGTCGAACCGCCCTGGGCAGAATGGGAAAGATGGCACGACCTATACACCACCGTCTACGCCCTTCTGGAAGCCCCTTCTATTACAGAACTGAGCCTGCTGCACCCGCAGTTACAGCAGCATCTAACCCATACGGCATCTGACAACAGCCTGTTTCAACCGCTGCTGCCGATTCTTTCTAACCTGCGAGACAGTGAACGCGTAGACCCCATTGAAGATAAATTGGTCTATCTGAATGAAGCCGTTCATTTAATGCAGCAATTTGAGTTTAGATTAGCTGAAACGCCCCCCACCATTGAACGTATGCTGGCACAGGCTGTTGTCAGGCGCTGGCTGGGTTTAGCTTCTGTGCAGGCGGAGGAGCTGCGTGGACGTGCGGAGTTGGTTATTGAACTGTTGACCCGGCGGGTTATTCCGAATGAGCGTATTTTAATTGCGCTGCAAATTCACAATAACGGCCGTTCCCCAGCCGAAAATATCACCGCCAGCCTTCAGGAAACGGCCGCTTACCGTGTCCACAGCCAGCCAGAAAAAATCTCCCTGCTCCCACCCGGCCGCCAGCGCCAAATCACCTTCATGGTCGAACCCCTTGTTCCCGACCGTTTCCGCATTGGCCTGACCATCACCTACAACGACCACAACTACCAGCAAAAAACCGAAGCCTACGGCGACATGGTCAGCCTGCTGCCGCCAACCAAAGAATTTACCCCCATCCCCAATCCATACCTGCCCGGCACCCCCCTGCGCAAAAACAACCCCCTCTTTGTTGGCCGCGAAGAACTATTCGCCTTCATTGCCAACAGCGCCGGACAACTTGCCCGGCAAAAAGTACTCATCCTGGTAGGCCAACGCCGCACAGGCAAAACATCTGTCCTTTTGCGGCTGCCCCAGCACCTGCCCGACACCATCATTCCCGTTTACATTGACTGCCAATCTTTGGGAGTCATGCCCGGCATGCCCATGCTCTTTTACGACATGGCCTGGCTCATTGCCGATGCCCTCGCCGACAAAGAGATTCATATTGACGTGCCGGAAGTCGAAGCGTGGCAGGCAAACCCCACCCAACTTTTCCAGCGCGAATTTTTGCCGATGGTTTTTAGCCATTTGCCGCCCACTTCCAAACTTTTGCTGGTTTTTGATGAATTTGAGGCGTTTGAAAATCTGGTGGAAGACAATATCCTGCCTTCTACTTTCTTCCCATACCTGCGCCATTTGATGCAGCACAGCGAACGGCTTGGCTTTGTCTTTGTGGGCACACGGCGGCTGGAGGAGATGACGGCCGATTACTGGTCTGTTCTCTTTAACATTGCCCTGTATCAAAAAATTGGCTACCTCAGCGAAACGGCCGCAACCCGTCTCATCACCGAACCCGTCGCCGACTACCTTATCTACGATGACCTTGCCATTGATAAAATTTTGCGCGTCACAGCCGGACACCCCTACTTTTTACAGCTTGTCTGTTACACCCTGGTCAGGCACGCCAACACCCACCGCCACACCTACGTCACCATTTCAGATGTCAATACTGCTCTGGATGAAATGCTGCGCCTGGGCGAAGTGCATTTTGCCTACTTGTGGCAGCGTTCTACTTATACAGAAAAAGCGCTGCTGCTGGCATTTGCCCATTTAGCAGAAGAAGATGTCGCTTTCCGGCCAGAAGAGCTGGTTTCTTACCTGGAAATATACGGCATTAATCTGTCTCCCACAGAAGTCACGGCCGCCTTACATTCACTGGTAGAACGCGACATTGCCCGGGAAGTGGTACATGGCAGCACCACGCTGTATGAACAGCATGTGGGGTTGGTTGGCTTGTGGGTATCGCGGCATAAAAGCCTGGCCAAACTGCACATGGCAGAAAACTCACAGGAAGGTGACAAGGTGACGGGATGACGGGGTGACAAGGTGATGGGGTGGCAAGGTGACGGGGTGACAAGGTGACTAATCTCCAATCTCCAATCACCCAATCTCCTAATCTCTAATCTCCCAATCTCCAATCACCAATCCCCTTTTATCTCTTTTGGCCGCCAGTGGTTTAGCAGCTTGCCAGATACGGCTTCGGCAGCGGTTGCTACGTCCGCCCACGCCGTTACAGGCAGCGCAATTTGGGCAATGTTGGCCGTCGTCATCGTCACCATTTCCCCTGTCAGTACCTCCACCAGTTCTTCCACGCCGGGGTTATGGCCGACGACCATGACACGGCCGTAACCATTTCCATGTGCAGCCAGCACAGCCAGATAATCTTCCGGATCAGCATGGTAAAGCTGGCGGGTCAGCACCAACTCGCGCTCATAGCCAGCCGCCAGCGCCACCAATTCGGCCGTTGCCAGCGCACGCTCCGCTGTAGACGAGATGATCAGCTCCGGCACAATACCTTCCCGCGCCAGTAATTTGCCCATTCGCGGCGCGTCTGCCTTGCCACGCTTGTTTAACGGCCGTTCATGATCACTCAAATACGCATTGTCCCAACTCGACTTGGCATGACGCAGTACCAAAAGCTCCTTCATCATTAAACTCCTGTGAAAATTACGAATTACAAATTACGAATTACGCAGTACGAAGCTGCTCTTGCCACTTGCACACCTGCCACCTGCACAAATAAGCTGCTCCCATTGTCATTGGTCGCGTATCAATTGTCAATTCGTTCCTTCTTCAATTCGTTGTCCTGCTCTCTGCCTGAAACAAACCAAGACCTGAATAGTTAAGTTCTTTCTTTACTTGACATTAGTGTATTATTTACACTATTATATAGTGTATAAATGACACGAATACAAAAACAAGAAACCTGATATACAGAACACGGATGCTAAGCCATGAAACAACCAACCCTAACCTTTGCCCGCATACACGGCCGTTTCCACCGCACCATGCACCAAAACAGCCAGGATTACGCCATCGCCGCCGTGCCTGCCCCTAACATTGCCTTTGGGCTGGTGCTGGATGGCTGTGGCAGTAAATACCGCGACACGGCCGTACACCCATCACACAACGAAACAGGGGCTGCCCTGCTTGGCAGCTTCATCACTGCCTATCTGCAAAGCCATCTTGCCAAACCCGACTGCTCACTGGCACTTACTCTGGCAGGCATGGAAACGGCCGCTGCCAGCTTCCTCCACCACATCACCAACACCATACCCTTTCCCCACGCCGCCGACCGGACCCGGTTTATTGCCACCCATCTGCTCACAACCATTGTTGGCTTTGTGGTCACACCGGAAACGGCCGTTTGCTTTTGGGCAGGCGACGGCTACTTACGCATCAACGACACCATCATCCCCCTGCACAGCAACAACCAGCCAGAATATCTCGCCTACACACTCCTGCCTGCGTCATCCCGCCAGGCAAACCACAAATTTGCCCAGCTCACCATCCACAAACGCCAAACCCTTCACACACTGGCCGCCGCCACAGACGGCTGGACAACTGACCTGCTGCAAACCCTGCCGCCAGTCACCAGCAACTTACAGTTACAGCGCTGGCTCAACATCCAGGCACGCCATCGCCCCAACTTTGAAGACGACGGCGCTGTTGCGCTCTGGCAGGCGGGGCAGGATGAAAGGGAAATAGGTGACAGGGTGATGGGGTGACAGGGTGACGGGGTGATAAGGTGACAACCACTTGCAACCTGCCACTTGCAACCTGCTACTTGCCGCCTGCCACTTGCCGCCTGCCACCTACCACATGCCACCTGCTCAATCTCCAATCTCCAATAACTAATAACCAATACCCAATCCCATGACACACACTATCTACCTGCCCAACCACAACAAACCGGTAACGCTTGACGCATCGCAGCTTATACAAGCAGGCGGCGAAGGCATGGTGTTTGACCTGGGGCAAACGGCCGTTAAGCTCTACCATCGCCCCACGCCCCAACATGCCGCAAAAGTGCGCCACTTTATCCACAGCGGTCTCAGCGCCGCCATGCCCCCTCACGTCCTGGCCCCCATCGCCGCCGTCACCGACAAAGCAGGGCAAGTCATTGGCTGCCAAATGGCAAAACTGCCCGCCGGCTCCCGGCCAATGAAACAGCTTGCCAGCCCGCTGTTCTGGAAAAAGCACAACTTTTCTCTGAAAACGGCCGTTTCCCTGATGCGCCAAATCCACACCACCCTCACCCACCTGCACCAGCACGGCCTCATCATCGGCGACCTCAACGACCACAACCTCTTTTTCTGCCTTGCATCCGGCCAGCCAACCACCTATTGGATTGATCTGGACAGCGCCCAATTTGACACCTTTCCCTGTCCCGTTGCCCTGCCCACGTTTTTAGACCCGGCCTTGTATGGCGTGCAAGATTTTGGAAAACGGCCGTATTTCACCCCCCAAACAGATTGGTACGCTTACGCCGTCCTGCTCGTCAAAGCCCTGCTCCAAACCCATCCATACGGCGGCACACACCACCAGCACAAAACATTACAAGCCCGTGCCCAGGCAGGCATTTCTGTCTTTCATCCCAGTGTCACCTACCCCATCATGGCACGCCCGCCCCACGTCCTGCCCGATGAACTGCTGCATTATCTGGAACAGGTTTTTGCCGATGGCCGCCGCCGCCCGCTCCCACTGTCCATATTAGACAAATATGCCAACAGCCTGGCCTCCTGCCCCGACTGCGGCGAACTGTTTCCACAAGAACGGCCGTCTTGCCCATACTGCCACCACCGCACACACAAACCTTCCACCGGGCAAACGGCCAAAGTACTGCTCTCAGTTGATGGTGTCATCCTCTTCACTGCGCGTCAGCCAGACGGCCGTTTTCTGGTATTGGCACGCGAAGGAAACAGCTACAAACGCATCCGGCTGGGAACAGGCGGCATTCTCGATGAAATCACCCTGTTCACCGGCCAGCCCGGCTACACCATGGCCGCATCTGGCAGCTTGATTGCTGTCAATCCGCCTGGCCACCGCGATTTGCTCATCTTGCAGGCAGAAAAGGGGCAGATCCGGCAGGTTGCCCATCTGGAGAGCGGCTTGTTTCGGGAAACGGCCGTCTTTGCTGCCACACCCCACGCCCTCTACCGGCTGGCTGGCACATGGATCATGCGCGGCACCATGCAGCACGGCCATTATGTGGAAGAAGCCATTGCCACCGCCCACCACAACCAGACCATCTTCTGGGGATCGCCCTACACCGACACCATTGCCGGGCAGCACCGCGTTTTTGCGGAAAGCCGCTTTTTTTTGTGGCATCAAGGCCAGCAGTATGACATTTACCCGTTTGCCAATGGTCAAGGGACGGCTGTACAGGAAACGGCCGTTGGCTTCAGCCCCACAGCCCTGCAATTCGTCATGGAAACCACCCGCCAACACAGCCAATGGGTCATCACCAACATGCAAGGCACAATCCAGGCCACCGGCACAGAACCACAACCTGCCGCCGCTTTGGCCCGCAAATTCCCCATTCCACCTCACCAATACCCCATTCACGGTGACGACCTGCGTTTTTTACAAACCAGCAGCGGCATATTGGCCCAACTCCCCAACCAACTTCTGTATAAAATGAATAATGGATAATTCATAATGGAAAATGGGATCAGGGCTTGACAAAGTGTATTTTTGACACTATTATATTTAGTGTAATTTATACACTAATTACCAAAACACCTTCCACAGTTAATTTATTTTTCGAAGGAGAAAACCATGAGCAAATTTCCATCTTTTTATGACCCAAGCCGCATTGGCACGCTGTTCTATCCAGACTACGCTGCTATTGCCGCCGAAGCCCAGGCCGCAAATTTGAAACCGGCCGCCCAAGACCAGCAAAAAGTCCATCTGGTCATCATCGACATGCAGGTAGACTTTACCCACGAAAACGGCAGCCTGTACGTCCCCGGCTCCATCGGCGACATTCAACGCACTATCGAATTTATCTACAACAATGCCGAACGCATCACCAACATTACCTGCTCGCTGGACTCTCACCTGCCGCATCAAATTTTTCATCCGGCGTGGTGGGCAGATGCCCAGGGCAATCACCCCGCCCCCTTCACCATGATTACCTACGATGACATCAAGGCAGGCAAATGGCGGCCGTTGGTAGACCCGGTCTGGTCTACGAAATATGTGCAGAAACTGGAGCAAGAGGCCAAGAAGGTGCTGACTATTTGGCCGTATCATGTCATGATTGGCTCTTTGGGTAATGCGCTGGATCCGGAACTATTTACGGCCGTTCTCTGGCACAGCCTGGCCCGCAAAACCCAACCCACCTGGCTCACCAAAGGCAGCATTCCGCAAACAGAACACTACTCCATCATCCAGCCAGAAGTCCCCGTTGCTTCACACCCACTAGGCGGCAAAAACAAAGCCTTCCTGGACACCCTCGACGACGCCGACATCATCGTCATTGCAGGCGAAGCAGAAAGTCACTGCGTGCTGGAAACAGTTGAAGACCTGGTAGAAGATTTTGGGCAAAAGCCAGACGCCTTGCGCAAAATCTACTTCCTGCGCGACTGCACCTCCCCGGTTCTACACCCAGACGTAGATTTTCATGCAATCGCCATGAAGCAGTTTGCCCAATTTGAACAGCAAGGGGTGAATTTTATTGACAGCACCGACAGCCTGCCGGCTTGAGATTGGTAACGAGAGATTGAAGATTGCTCACATGTTCAATGTTCAATCTCCAATCTCCCAATCACCAATCACCAATCTAAGGAGAAACCGCATGACCAACAACAATGGACTTGGCAATCTGGACAATCTTTTTCAATCGGCTCGTGATGACGGCCTGACCGACAACACACTTGGGCTGGTTGTGTCCAATTTGAACGGGCCAACAATGGTAACGGCCGTTGGCACATCTCTGGACCAACTCACCAGCAACGAAGTCACCCTCGCCATGAACATCATCGACATGAGCGCGTCCATGGGGCCACACGCCGTAGATGTCATTACTGGCTACAACACGGAATACCTGGCAGCTATGAAAGGGTCAACGGCCGTAGACGACATCCTCGTCTCCACCATCCTCTTCAACGACCAGATTGAACTACTACACGGCTACGTCCCCCTGCGCGATGCCCCGCCGCTCACCCGAAACACCTACCGCCCCACCGGCACAACCGCCCTCTACGATGCCGTTGCCGCAGGCCTGACCAACATGGTTCTCTACGCCCAACAGCTCCGCGCCAGCGGCGTTATGGTACGCTGCATCATCATCGTCTATTCAGACGGCGGCGACAACGCCTCCCAACAAGACGCCGCCGACGTTCGCCGCGCCGCCCAGGAGCTGCTCAAACACGAAATCTACACACTGGCCTACGTCGGCTTCCATTCTGGCGGCATCACCGACACCGTTTTGCGCCAGCTTGCCGATGCAATCGGCTTTCCAGAAACATTGATGGCTGGCCTCTCTCAGGGCGAGCTGCGGCGCATTTTCCACCTTGTTTCCGCGTCCACCGTGCGCGTTAGCCAACAAAGCGGCATGGCAGCCCAAACCATCTTTATGCCCTAATCCGGCCATCACCCTCCCACAAAAAAAGGACACCGCGCTGGTGTCCTTTTTTTACCTGAATTCGGAATTAAACGCAGATATCGTTGTTTTTTCTTGTTTTCAAAACATTGGTCTGTAAATCAACGATTAATCTGCGTTTATCGGGCAAATCTGCATCCTGTTTTTTATCTTCGAACTGAGGTTTTTATCTCTTGGGTTAGGTAAATCGCTAATCCAAAGCAGCCGCCGAATCAATAATTTGCCCAACCAGACCATACGCCAGCGCCTCATCCGCCGACATCCAATAATTCCGGTCGGTATCTTTTTCCACCTTCTCCATCGGTTGTCCTGTGGCATCGGCAAAAATCTGGTTCAAGCGGCGGCGCATCTTCAAAATTTCTTCCGCCTCAATGGCAATATCGGAAGCCTGACCGCGCACGCCGCCCATTGGCTGGTGAAGCAAGAAGCGTGTGTTGGGCAAGCTGTACCGATTTTCCTTTGCCGCCGCCGCATAAATCAATGCCCCGGCACTGGCTACCCATCCCGTACCAATCATTTTCACAGGCGATTGCACAAAGCGAATCATGTCAAAAATCGTATCGCCAGATTCCACATGTCCGCCGGGAGAATTTATAAAAATTTTAATTGGGTCATGACTGTCGGCATCAAGAATCAGCAGTTTGGTTGTCACTTCCTCGGCCAGTTTCATATTAATTTCACCAAAAATGGTGATTGTGCGTGTCTCCAGCATACGCTCCATTGGGCTTTTTGCTGGTTTTTTTTCTTCTGGCGTGTTTTCCATTTCTGGTTCTTCATCAAATCGGTGCATGGGTTCTTATCCTTACATATTTTATGGTTGATGGTTGACTTTATCGAAAAAAGTGTATTTCCTTGCCTTTTTTCGAATGGTGCACGGTCACTGAGGAAGGAGTATAGCTAATTTTTGTTAGATTAAAATAAAAAAGCCCCAGTGCCGAACACTGAGGCTTATTTTATCAGCAAACAATAAAATTAGCGGCGCAAGTTGGTGAATGCGGCCAGGCCTGGGTAAACGGCCGTCTCGCCCAAGTCATCTTCAATGCGCAGCAGTTGATTATACTTCGCCACACGGTCACTCCGCGCCGGTGCGCCCGTCTTAATCTGGCCGGCATTCAATGCCACCACCAGGTCTGCAATCGTCGCATCTTCAGACTCGCCGCTGCGATGAGAAACAACGGCCGTCCAGCCATGACGCTGCACCATATCCACAGCCTTAATCGACTCCGTCAGCGTACCAATCTGATTCACTTTACACAGCAAGCTGTTCGCGGCCTTCCGTTCCATGCCCATGGCAATACGGTTCACATTCGTCACCAGCAAATCATCACCCACAATTTGCAGCTTGTCACCCAGCTTCTCCATCATCAACGTCCAGGAATCCCAGTCATCTTCAGCCAGGCCATCTTCAATCGAAATAATGGGGTATTTGTTCACCAACTCAACATAAAAGTCAACCATTTCCGGGCCAGTCAGCTTCTTGCCTTCCACCTTCATGTTATAAAAGCCGTCTTCATAAATTTCAGAAGCCGCAGCATCCATCGCAAACATAATCTGTTCACCCGGCTTATACCCGGCCTTTTCAATGGCTTCCAGCATCAATTCAAACGGTTCTGCATTGGAAGAAACCTTAGGTGCAAAACCACCCTCATCACCAACAGTGGTGCGGTAGCCCTTGCTGCCCAAAACCTTTTTCAAGCTGTGATACACTTCCACACACCAGCGCACAGCCTCAGAGAACGTTGGCGCGCCAACCGGCATAATCATGTACTCTTGCAAATCCGTTGCACCGGCTGCATGCTTACCGCCATTCATAATATTCATCATGGGTACAGGCAGCGTACGGGCTGACACACCACCCAGATAGCGATACAGCGGAATTTCCAGGCTGGCCGCAGCCGCTTTTGCCACAGCCAAAGAAACGCCCAAAATAGCATTTGCCCCCAGGCGTTTCTTGTTTTCTGTCCCGTCCATCTCGATCATCATTTCATCAATGCCAACCTGATCAAGCGCGTTCCAGCCAAGCAGTTCATCCGCAATTTCGGTATTAATGGCTTCTACGGCCTGCAAAACGCCCTTGCCGTTGTAGCGGTTTTTATCGCCATCCCGCTTTTCCCATGCTTCATGAATACCAGTTGAGGCGCCAGACGGCACAATGGCCACACCTGTTGCGCCATCCATCAATTCAACTTCAACTTCAACCGTGGGGTTACCGCGGGAATCCAATACTTCCCGCCCGTGTATAGACTCTATGAATGTCATTTCAACTCCTAATTTCTAAATTTAGTTGGGTAAAAGTGCAGTTTTGAAGGCTGTGCTTCAAAATATACAGAATCATATCTGTTCCGGCAAGTTGTCATATTGACACTTACTCCCCGTATTGTGTCGCTTTTTGGGTAATCGAATAGTGATCTTTGTCAGGGAAATTTGTTAATGGTTATAACGTACTAA
>CAZRIB010000045.1:0-14610 GCA_964600035.1 uncultured Ardenticatenaceae bacterium
GAACACGGAATACTGGTACTAATCGGGACGCAGTAATATCTTGAGAACACCGCGCTGGCTGGCATGTTCAAACGCACGCAGCCCTTCGCGCAGGGGATATTCGTGATGGATGAAGTCGGTTACGTTGATGCGATTTTGCGCTAACAGCCGCAGGGCGGCATCAAATGGGCCGCATCGTGACCCGACAAGTTGAATTTCCTTCACAACTAGTCTGGACAAATCGACGGCTGGCAGTCCGGCAAAGGTGCTTTTGAGGATGATTGTGCCTAACGGCCGTACCAGCCGCACGGCTTGGGCAAATCCAGCTTCATTGCCCGTCACTTCCACAACCATGTCAAAGGCGTTGTCATCAAATTCGGCTGCCAGACCAACGGGCAAACCCAATGTTTGGGGGAATTGCAGCGATTGGCGGCTGCGCCCCAGCACGGTAATGTTTGTTCCATTCAAGGCGAGTACTTGGGCAATGAGCAGTCCCAATCTGCCGGGGCCAATAACTGCCACGCGCTGAGACGGCCGTATCCGTACTTGATCCTGTATGCGTAAGGCGGCGGCGAGTGGTTCTGTAAAAACGGCCGTTTCATTGGAAAGCACATCCGGAACCGGATAAAGGTGGCGTTCTGGCATGGTGAGATACGTAGCAAACGCGCCATCCCAGCCGCGAATACCCAACGTCAGCCGCTGCGAACAATGCCCCTCCCCGGCCAGTTGGCACAGCTCACATTGGCCGCAGCCTTTGCTAATGCTGCCCACCACGCGACGGCCGTGCCAGGCAGAGCCGGGCGATTCCACAACACCGACAAATTCATGCCCCAGCACCCCTTCAAAATCGGGGACATAGCCTTTCACCATTTCCAGGTCTGTGCTGCAAATACCGGCCAACAGCACACGCACTTTTACCTCGTCCGCTTCAGGTTCAGGGTCAGGAAAGCTGTCGTCGTAATAAAGCTGGCCATTTTTTAAGCGTAAGGCTTCCATAGATTTCACCTTTTAGGGATTGGATAGTGGCAGGTGGCAAGCTGCGGGTTCATATCACCCTGTCACGCTACGGCGTGGGGCTGGCTTCTGGTGTAGCGGGTGTACTTTCTAACAAGTCAGCCATTAACTGTTCCAGTTCTTGCAGGATGGGGCGGTTGTCGGCGGTAGGCCAACTGCCATCCAATAAGCCTTGCTCACTGCGAATAATTAAACGGTAAACGGCCGTATCGGTTTGCTGCAGCGTGGTTAATCCGGGCTGCAAAACGCCGCTTTCCAAAAACGGCTGTGTCAATGTCGTCAATTCCTCAAGCGTCATGGTCGTTGTCACAACCTCACCTTCTGCCGAAACGGCCGTTATAGTGCCATTCATCTCAATTGCCAGATGGCTGGCATCCGGGCGCGTGTAGTCCAGCACGGTGGTAAGGGAAACGGCCGTTGGCGGCTGTTCAATGGCTGCCGGGGCAACAACGGGAGCCAGCCACGCATCTAACTGTTGGTAAAGCGGAACCAATGTGGTAGGCAAGGCCAAACCGGGGCAGCGCAGTAGAATGGTGCGCGGTTCTGTGACGTTGAGATACAACGTTTCCACAGGCAGGCGCAGGCAGTTAACCAAATAGCTGTCGGCCAGAGGGGCGCTGTCTACGGAAACGGCCGTATTGAGCAGTGTCTCCCCCACCTGTTCCGGCGGCAAAGGGGCGGCAATCTCATCATCCACAGCCAGCCACCGCCATAAACGGCCGTCTGCCGTCAACGCCAGCGAATTGGCTGGCGCGTAAGGCGATACGCCACGCCGCAGCCCCAACACGGTATCTGGCGGGAAATGGGGGCCAAGTGCTGCTGTTAAAAAATTTTCTACACTGGCCAGCATCACCGGGTCGCGCAGCCAGCCAGCACCGGAAGCAGGCACAAGCGGTAGTTCGTATTCAAAATACACACAGTTTTCGCACCCTTCCGGCACAGGCTCCAGCACTAATTGGGGCAGTGCCTGCCGAAGTTCCAACAGGGGGCCAGCTTGATTGCCACGCTGTACGGCGCGGCCTGTTGTCTCATCAACGGCCGTTATCTGGCTGGAGACCGTTCCAATCAAGCGTCTATCCAGCTGCAAAGATGGGATGCGTATGCGAAATTGGACAGAGGTTTGACCAAAGGGGATGGGGGTGTCGGTTGGCTGAACGGCCGTTGCCGTTGGCTGCGTTGTTTGTGTCGGTGCGGCGATGTTCTGGCTGTCCGGGGTAAACGTTGGCGGCAAAGCGGGCGATATATTGCCCCCGGCCGTTGGGGCAGTCATAGGTGTCGGTGCTGTGACAACGGTTTCATTGGTTTGTGGTACGGCCGTGCCGCAGCCAGCCAGCCACAAGGAAAACACGAAAACGGTTATATAAACAGCACGTTTTGCAATCATATTCTGGTGTTAATCATTGACTGCTCCGAAAAAAGCCACTAATTGCACGAATTTTTCTCTGGCGTTTCTTTGCGCTCTTTGTGTGCTTCGCGGTTTTTTCGGTAGACTCATCATTCATCTTCAATTTTTCTTCTTGCTCAAAAAAAAGGGATAGTCGCCTTTAGGCGCTATCCCTTTATGGTTTCTACTTCAGCCGTTTGTGGTATCAGGCATTCTTCAAAAATGGGATTTCGCCTTTTTCCCAGGCTACCAGCATGGGAACGGCCGTAAATATAGAGCTATATGTCCCGCTAAGCAAACCAACAAACAGCACAGCAATGAATGGTTTGATAGATGCCCCACCGAAAAGCAAAATGGCAACCAGCACAAACATGGCGTTAAGCTGGGTGGCCAGAGAACGGTGAATTGTTTCCAAAATGGATCGGTTCACAATCATCTCGTATTTTTCTGTGGGACGGCGGTTGATATTTTCACGGATACGGTCAAAGACGACGATGGTGTCTTGCAAGGAGAAACCGGCTACTGTGAGAACGGCCGTTAAAAACAGCGCGTCTACTTCCCAACCCAAAAACATGCCGGTAATCGCCGCAAAGCCAAAAATCACAAACAAATCATGCAGCATGGCCGTCACGGCACAAACTCCATAGCGGAACGGGTCTGGCACCTGCCGGAAGGCAAACATGATATAAACCAGAATAATGACGGCCGCAACCAACACCGCAATAAAAGCCGCGCGCGTCACTTCCTGCCCGACTGTCGCGCTGACGCTTTGGAACTGAGATGCTTCTACATTCAACGGCGCAACCTGGTCATTCAACGCCTGCAAAATGGCCTGCGCTTCATCTGTGGTCACAAATGAACTGCGAATCTGCCAGGCATTTTCTAGCCCTTCACCACGCAGGGCAATGATGGATGGATGCTTGATGTCAAAGCTAACAAAGACCTCTTCCACCTGTTGTTCAGTAACCGGTTCGGTAAACTGCACTTCAAACCGTGTACCACTGCGGAAATCCACTCCTAAGGGAAAAGGAGCGCCGGTGGTCACAAATGAATAAATCATGGCGAGTATACCCAGGGTAATAATCACGCCAGAGAAGATAAAATAACGTTTTCTTTTTTCTACAATCGTAAACATGGCGACCTCTCCCCTGTATTACGCACCCAACAGCCACTGGGCATTTTTCAATTTATCGGCGGCACGCCCCATCACAATGCGAACAAAGGTACGGGTAACCAGAACGGCCGTAAACATACTCAACCCCACACCAATGGCCAGTGTTAAGGCAAAGCCTTGTACAGCACTTGCCCCAAAATTACGGCCAAATGTCCACAAAACAAAGCAAATCACCAGCGTAGCAATGTTTGAGTCGCGAATAGAAGACCACGCCCGTGAAAAGCCAGTCACAATTGCTTCACGCAGGGTACTCCCCTTCCGCAGTTCTTCCTTCATACGCTCAAACACAAGAATGTTGGCATCCACCGCCATGCCAGTAGACAGCAAAAAGCCGGTAATGGCTGGCAGTGTCAATGTCACCGGAATAAACATGAACACAGCAAAGTTCAATATGGCGTAAATAACCAGTGCAAGGTCTGCCAGCAAGCCGGGCAGCCGGTAATAAATGAGCATGAACAGCAAAACAATGGCTACACCAATCACCCCGGCGCGAACGCTGGAGTTAATGGATTGCTCACCCAAAGTCGCACCGACTTGCCGTGTGCTTTCAATTCGCAGGGGAATGGGCAGGCTGCCAAAGCGAAGCTGCAAAGCCAATTTTTGAGCTTCTTCCATTGTAAAGCTGCCGGTAATTGTGCCCTGCCCCTGGTCGATGACGGAGCTAATGCGTGGGCTGGAAATAACTTGTTTGTCCAGCACAATGGTGAGGAATTGGCCTTGATGTTCACGTGTGTATTGAGCAAACCTGTCGGCGGCATCTGGCTGTAGGGTAAAGGCAACGTAGTAGTTCAGACCATCGGTGTCTGAGTTGGCGTTGCGTAAGTCGGAGCCGGTGAAAGCTGTTTCGAAGGTGGGTGGCTCAACGGCCGTTTCTGTACCACCATCCGTCGTTTCACATGCCGAGGGCTGCCCATTGTTCAACGATGTGCGAATACACATCCCTTCCGGCAGCGGCTGATTTCCAGTATCCACAAACTCCAGCAATGCCGTTTCCTGAATCAAGGAAATGGCATCTTCCGGGTTTTTAATACCGGGCAGCTCCACCAAAATCCGGCGGTCTCCCTCAGCCTGCACCAAAGGTTCTGTTACCCCAAGGGCATTGACACGTTGATCAATAATTTGCCGGGCTGTATCGAGCTGTTCGCTGGTTACTTCTACATCTGCTGGCAAATCAGCTTCCAGAAGCACCTGCAAACCACCCTGTAGATCCAGACCTTGTTGAATCGGATAATTGGGGCTTCTTACAATCCAGATTGCGGCGGCAACCACAATTGCAATAACCCCTAGCCATACAAAATCTTTCTGTTCCATATCTCCTCAAACAAAATCGTCATGTGTCTCAAATGGCACACATGACGCTAAATTTAATGGATTAACGATTAATAGAGTAATGAGTAATCATCTACGAAGTCGTTACTCTTTAATCCATTAATCATTAATCAACACCTTTAACAACGGCGGTGGATTATAGGACTAATAGCAGATATTGCAACAAAAAAGCAGAGATGTATGGGCAACGTCTCTGCTCTACAATCTTTGTGTTGGCTGTAAAATTTGGGCACAGCCAGCCCCAATTTCTCAAGCGCACTGCTCACCCAATTTGTAGAAAATGCAGGTGTCTCGACGGCCGTTATCCAAATGATGACGGCTGTCAAAATGAAGGACAGCTTCCAATTCATAACCACAGCGGCGGGCCACTGCAATACTGGCTTCATTGCGCGAGTCGCAGCGAATTTCCATGCGTACAAAACCAAGCTGTTCCAGGCAAAGTGCCGTAATGGCCTGCACCGCTTCTGTAATGTAGCCTTGCCGCTCATAGCCTTTGCGCACCCAGTAGCCAATTTCCCCTTTGGGAACTGACCAATCTACGCGATGAACCCCACTGGAGCCAACCAATGTTTGTGTGCCTCGCAAAAAGAGCAGCAGTTGAAAATCCTTGCGCGCCAGATAGTCTAACTGTTTTTTGCGCATCAAGACTTCATATTCAGTGGGCGAAGGTATGTTGACAGCCCAAGGCATCCAGGGCAAGAGTTTTTCGTGTGTTTCGGAAACGGCCGTATGCACTTGCGCACCATCTCCCGGCAGCGGTCCGCGAATCGTCAGCCGTTCGCTGTCAAACGTGTATGGAAAATCACGCAAAATCGGGTCTGTCATTGTGTCCCCAGCCAGTTCAAAATAAACAATTCACGGCTGTCGCCAAAGTACACGGCCGTTACCTTGCCATCCGTCGCCACAAAATAATCCGTCCGGTTCAAATCCGCATCCTCACTAAACAACACCGTGCCCAACAGTTCGCCGCTGTGCAAATCCAGCGCCAAAAGCTGCACACCACTCCGCACATCAATAAGTGTGAACAAAGTGGCTCCAGAAACGGCCGTATTCCCGGAAACGGCCGTATTCCCCAACACAGGCTCCATTCGCTGCCAAAGCACATTCCCCGTTTCCCTGTCCAGCGCCATCAACGCATCCGTCTGGCTGTCAAACGGCGTATACTGCACCAAAATCACATCCCCAGCCACCTGCGGAACAAGGTTGTCACCGGGCACTTCCACCTGCCACCCCTCCCGCGAAGAAACCCGCACCACGCCCGGCAGCGCTTCATACACCCGCAGCGGATTCCGATCAATCAAAAAGACAAATTCTGTTTCAGCCCGTTTTTGCTGAATCGTGCGCCCAGTTTCCTGATCGATCAGGTAATAACTGCCAAAAACGTTGTCTTTCAAACGAACACTTAGCCCATTATCAACCACACTGAAATAGTCTACATGGGAACCGCCGAGAAGCCGGAAAGAACGTGTCCAAATTTCGCGTCCGGTCAGGGCACTCAGTGCCCGCACAGCACCCGTTGTGCTGTGGTTGTCTTCAATAAATACTTTCCCGCTCGCCACCAATGGAAATTGGTCGTCTTCTGCCGGAACACGCCATGTTACCTCGCCGGTTTCCAGGTTCAGGCGAATCAAGTCGGGGCGTGAGTCGGGATCAATACTGCCCACAATGTAAGCCGCATTCTCATCTACCGCCAGTGGGGTGTTGGTGTAGACACCTTTATGTAAAATAACGGGCTGGAAATTTGTGCTAAATTGCAAAATTTGGCGCTGGGGAATAACGGCCGTTTCCCACGAAAAAGCCAGTGAAAAGTACAACCAGACAGCCGCCGCCACCAGCAGTACAAACAGCAGCAGCGGCACAGCCGCCCCCCAGCCAAACCGAATTTGCAGCATCTCGGCCAACGTCTGCCCACCCGGTTCATGCGCCACCTCACCGGGAACAGGCGCATTCTGGAAGGTAGCCGGGTCATCAGAAACGGCCGCAGCCGATTCCACTGCTTCATTTACATCCGCCTGCTCCTCTGTCAAAGGCAAAACAGGCCGCGTCGGCTGTCCGCTGTTCTCCGGTTCCTCCGGCTGTACAGGTTGCGGTTGTAGGTTTGGGTGCTGTTCATCGCCTGCCATTTATTTACTCCTCACGGCCTCAGAAACCATCACTCACAACTTTATGGTAACTTACCAATTGATACCACGTCAAATGCAATCTGCCCAATTTTTCATAACAAACCATGACTTTACCGAAAAAAGCAACTGCAGAGGCGCAAAGGACGCAAAGATTTTAGAAGTTACCAGAGAAAAAAAACTCTGTGTTCTCTGCGTCTCTGCGGTGAAATCAACCTTTTTTCGATGGACTCAACCATCCCCATCATACAAAAAGCCGGGCTTTCACAACGGAAAACCCGGCTTTTTACAAATAACAGCTTATGGCTTATGCGCTACAGCCCTGCCCTACTCTTTTAAGAAGTTCCGCAAAACTGTGTGCAAAATGCCACCATTCCGGTAATAGTCCACTTCTACCGGTGTATCAATGCGGCAGGTTGTCTGGAAGGTTATTTCTGTGCCGTCTGCCTTCACAGCCTTAATGGTGATGTCTTGTAACGGCCGTAACTCATCCGTCAAATTCACCGTACTAAACACCTCCGTGCCATCCAGCCCCAACGAAGCCGCATTCTCACCCGGCTTAAACTGAAGCGGCAGCACACCCATACCAACCAGGTTGCTCCGGTGAATCCGCTCAAAACTCTCCGCAATCACCATCTTCACACCCAGCAGCAGCGTTCCCTTGGCAGCCCAGTCACGCGAACTGCCCATACCATAATCCTTGCCAGCCAGCACCACCAGCGGCGTTCCATCTGCCTTATACCGCAGCGACGCATCATAAATCGTCGTCACCTCACCCGTTGGCAAATAGGTCGTAAAGCCACCCTCCGTACCGGGGGCCAACTGATTCCGCATACGCACATTGGCAAACGTACCACGCGTCATCACCCGGTCATTGCCACGCCGCGAACCATACGAATTGAAATATTGCGGCGACACATCATGCTCCAACAGATATTGGCCAGCCGGACTGTTTTTGGCAATCACACCAGCCGGTGAAATATGATCTGTCGTCACCGAATCACCAGCCTTCACCAACACGCGAGCATTCTCAATGTTGCCAATGGGCTGCACTTCCGGCGTCAGCTCCGTAAAGAATGGCGGCTCCTGAATGTATGTCGATTTTTCATTCCATTCATACAATTCGCCGCCGCTCACCGGAATGGCATTCCACTGCTCATTGCCGTCCCACACATTGGCATACTGCTCCTTAAACATCTCCGGCGACAGCGATGCAGAAATGGCTTCTTTAATTTCCTCGCTGGTCGGCCAAATCTCCCGTAAATAAACCGGATTGCCATCTTTGTCTGTGCCGATGGGGTCATTTACCAAATCAATATCCGTTGTACCGGCCAATGCATAAGCCACAACCAGCGGCGGCGATGCCAGATAGTTGGTCTTGGTCAACGGGCTGACACGTCCTTCAAAGTTGCGGTTGCCGCTCAAAACGGCCGAAGCCACGATGTCGCCGCTGGTAATGGCCTTGGCTACCGGTTCTGGCAGCGGGCCAGAGTTGCCAATGCAAGTGGTGCAGCCAAAACCCACAATGTGGAAGCCCAACGCCTCCAGGGCAGGCATCAGGTTGGCCTTTTCCAGGTAACTTTCTACCACGCGGGAGCCGGGAGCTAGACTGGTCTTGACATACGGCGGAACAGACAGGCCGCGTTCAACGGCTTTTTTGGCCAACAAGCCCGCACCTACCATCACGCTGGGGTTGGATGTGTTTGTGCAGGAGGTGATGGCAGCAATGACGACCGCGCCGTGTCCAATTTCTGTGCGGTGTCCGTTTTCAACAACGGCCGTTCTCCCCAATTCCTCTTCCTTCAGGCCAATACCTTGCGGGCCAACCGGAGCCAGCAATGTTTTCTTGTATTGTGTCTTCATCTTAGACAGCGGAATACGGTCTTGCGGCCGTTTTGGACCAGCCAAACTGGGCTCAACTGTCGCCAAATCCAGCTCAACCACATCCGTATATTCCGGATCAGGCGTTTCATCCGTACGGAACAACCCCTGCGCCTTGGTATAACTTTCCACAAGCGTCAGCAGCTCTTCCGGGCGGCCAGTGCTGCGCATATAGCGAATCGTTTCCGCATCCACCGGGAAATAACCAACCGTCGCCCCATATTCCGGACACATATTGGCAATCGTAGCCCGGTCTGCCAAAGAGATGTTGCTCAAGCCAGGGCCAAAAAATTCCACAAACTTGCCAACCACGCCCTTCTTGCGCAGCATTTCCGTCACGACCAAAACCAAATCGGTTGCAGTTGCCCCTTCCGGCAATGCCCCCGTCAAACGCACACCAATCACATCCGGGGTCAACATATAAATAGGCTGGCCCAGCATCACCGCTTCGGCCTCAATACCACCAACGCCCCAGCCAACGACACCCAGGCCGTTAATCATGGTTGTGTGGGAATCCGTTCCCACCAGGCTATCCGGGAAGGCAACGGTATCATCGCCCTCTGTGTCCGTCATCACCACTTTGCCCAGATATTCCAGGTTAACCTGATGGACAATACCAGTGGCGGGTGGCACAACACGGAAATTCTCAAATGCTTCCTTGCCCCACTTCAAAAATTCATACCGTTCGCGGTTGCGTACAAATTCGCGTTCCACGTTAAAGAACAAGGCGGCTTTAGAGCCAAATTGATCGACCTGCACGGAATGGTCAATGACCAAATCAACCGGCACTTGCGGGTTAATTTTCTTGGGGTCGCCACCCAGCCGTGCCATTGCAGAACGCAGTGCAGCCAGGTCTACCACCGCAGGCACGCCGGTGAAATCTTGCAGGATAACCCGGCCAGGCTTGAAGGGCAGTTCGGCTTTTTCAGGAGATTTTGCCTGCCATCCGGCCAATTTTTTCACATCATCTTCGGTAACAATGTAGCCATCGCAAGTGCGCAGGAGGGCTTCCAGCAGGACTTTGATGGTGAAGGGTAGTTTGTCGATGTTGCCATATTGGGCCAGTTTGTCCAGGCGGTAATACACGTAGTTTGTGCCGGGAAGGGTATCCCGTGCGCCAAAGTAATCCTTTTTCTTGCTCATATATGCACCTCTTGTAACTGGTTTGTAAGTGTGGGTTTTGAGAATGTTGTGCAAGCTGCACTGTTGTCAATAAAGGTTACTGATTAAAGAGTAAAACCATATCATGGGGAGCGCCGTCTTTCTAAACGGCCGTATTCGCAAGGGTGTTGGCGCGCCATGAATGAGGGTGATTATAGCGCACTTTTGCCGGTTCGGTACGGCCGTTTCTCCCAACACACTCCCCCGCTTGATGTTTCCATACCCCCGTCTTACAATTCCCGCATGGCCGACAAAGATGTCAACCCGAAACTGCAAGCCAAACTGCGCCGTCTGGGTATGGTGAAAGGTGCACGCAAGCTGAAACCTGCGCCGCCAGTGGGCAGTGGACGGTTTTCAGCAAACAGCGATCGGCTTTCAGTAAGCAGTCATCAGTCGGAAAACCACCCCTCAAACTCCACACCACAACCGCTGGAAAAGCTGCTGCCGGGGCTGGAACGGGCAGAAACGGCCGTTGGCGCGTGCAGCGTACTGGACAAAGTGTATCCCCTCACACACAAACACGGCGCAGATGCATTGGCCGACTTGCTCGCCTTTACCCCGGATAACGTGGCGGCTTATGTGCAAGACGGCCGTTTCCGGGGGCTGGACTTCCGCGATTTCGTTTTTCTAGACACAGAAACCACCGGCCTGGCGGGGGCGGGCACGCTGGCCTTTATGGTAGGCGTCGGCTTTTTTGACGGCGATGTCTTCATTACCCGCCAATACTTTTTGCGCGACCACGGTGACGAACCGGCAATGTTGACGCTGCTGGATGAGCTGCTGGCGGAAAAGGCAGGGATTGTGTCGTTTAACGGCCGTTCCTTTGACCTGCCCCTGCTGGACGGCCGTTACCTGATGAACCGTATGCCGGGACGCATTTTAGAGCTGCCCCACCTTGACCTGCTGCATCCTGCGCGGCGGCTGTGGCGTGAACGGCTCGGCTCCTGCGCACTGGGCAGTCTGGAACAAACCCTGCTCCACGTACGCCGCACCCACGCCGATGTCCCCGGCTTCGCCATTCCCGGCATGTACCACGACTATTTGCGTACAGGCGACGGCCGTGAAATGGCGCGCGTCTTTTACCACAACGAAATAGACCTCCTCTCCATGGTTACGCTCACCACCCGGCTCATGGGGTTGCTCCACCAGCCAGACAATGCCCATCCGGTAGATGTGTACAGTCTGGGTAAATGGCAGGCCGCCCTGGGATTGGCTGAGTTGTCGGAAAAACAGTTGAAGTTGGCCGCACAGGGGGATTTGCCGCTAAACCTGTACCACAAGGCGTTGTATGAGTTGGGCTGGCTGTTGAAAAGAAACGGCCGTCGTGCCGAAGCCGTCCCCCTCTGGCAGCAAATCGCCGCCACAACATTTGATGACGTGACGGCGCACATTGAACTGGCTAAATTTTACGAATGGCATGAACCCGATTTATCCAAAGCCATCCAATGGACTCAACAAGCGCTTACCCTCAATACCAACCCCGCCACCCACGTCGAACTGGCCCACCGCTTATCCCGTTTGCAGCGCAAGCAGGCAGAATAACGCTGCAAACCTTTGCCCTGGCTGGTGGCTGCAGTGCCCTTCATTCGGCCGTGCCAGCAAAAGGAAAGGCAGCTGCCCCACATGTAATGCAACCCAATACAAATATATTTTTGGAGGAATCTGATGACAACGATCGCCCTTTCTCTGGAAACGCAGCCCGCCAGGATCCGCCGCGCCGGGTTGTGGCTGTTTCTGTTCACGTTGGCGTTGGGCCTGCTGCTGGTAAACGGCCGTCTGCCCGCCGCCACCAACACTGCCACCGATGGGGATACCTCCCTCTCCTTCACCTCTGAGGGACAGGCGCTGCTCTTTCAGCCGGAGGGGTTTACAATGTCCAACGGCCGTTACGCCTTGCAAGTACATTTCATGGCGGCCAATCCTGTTACCCCACAAAACACCCAAAACATCGCCGCAGAAGAACAGAATGCGCCGCTGTTAAACAGCATAACCTATCCTAACCTTTGGGACGGCATCACACTAACCTATGACCGGGACAGCGGCGTGCTGCGCAGCACCTACACCATCGCCCCTGACGCCAATCCAGCCGCTATCCACCTGGCCTACAACCGGCCGGTCACCATCCAGGCCGATGGCACCCTGGCCATCGCCTTCGAGGATGTCACCATCTACGAATCAGCGCCTGTGGCCTGGCAAGACCTGCCAGAAGGACAGATGATGGTGGATGTGCGCTTCGAGCAGGTGGATGCACAAACCGTCACCTTTGCCCTGGGCAGCTACGATCCGGCCTACCCCCTGACCATTGACCCCACATTGACCCTCGTCTGGCACACCTTCCTGGGCGGCAGCAGTGACGACCTTCGAGCCATCGCCATGGACGGCAGCGGCAATATAGTGGTAGCCGGCAGCAGTTCAGCCACCTGGGGCAGTCCGGTACGTGCCTACACCGCCAGCAGCGATGCCTTTGCTGCCAAACTGAACAGCAGCGGCAGCCTGCTCTGGCATACCTTCCTGGGTGGCACTGGTTGGGACGATGGGAACGGCATCACCGTGGACGACGCTGGCAATGTATACGTAAGCGGGATCAGCAGTACCAGCTGGGGCAGCAGCCCGACACGTGCCTACAGCGGCGGTTATGATGCCTTTGTCACCAAACTGGACAGCAGCGGCAATCTACTCTGGCACACCTTCCTGGGCAGCAGTAATAACGACTACAGTTACAGCGTCGCCGTGGACGGCAGCGGCAATGTGGTGATGACTGGAGACAGCAGTGCAACCTGGGGCAGTCCGGTGCGTGCCTACACTGCCAGCAGTGATGCCTTTGCTGCCAAATTGAACAACAGCGGCTCCCTGCTCTGGCACACCTTTCTGGGCGGCAGCGGCCCAGATTTTGGCCTCAGTGTCGTTGTGGACAACAACGGTGATGTAGTCGTAGGTGGGCGCAGTGAAGCCACCTGGGGCAGTCCGATACGTGCCTACACCGCCGGCAGCGACGCCTTTGCTGCAAAGCTGAATGGTAACAGCGGCAGCCTGCTCTGGCAGACCTTTCTGGGTGGCACAGGTTGGGATTTCGGCCAAAGCATCTCTGTGGATAGCAGCGGCAATGTGGTTATGGGTGGGTTCAGCTCTGCCACCTGGGGCAGCCCGGTACGCGCCTATACTGCCCTGGATGATGCCTTTGCAGCCAAAGTGAATGGCAGCAGTGGTACGTTGCTCTGGCATACCTTTTTGGGTGGCAGTGGTTTGGACCACGGCTTTGGTACGGCCGTAGACAGCAGTGGCAATATATACGTAACCGGAGACAGCAATGCCACTTGGGGCAGTCCACTGCGTGCCTATACTGCCAGCAGAGACACCTTTGCCGCCAAACTGGACAGCAGCGGCAATCTGCTTGAAAACACCTTCCTGGGCGGTGCGAATACGGATGACAGCAGCAGCATCGCTGTGGATGGCAGCGGTAACGTGGTTGTAGCCGGGTACAGCGATACCACCTGGGGCAGCCCGGTGCAGTCCTTCGGCGGTGGATCATCCGACGGGTTTGTGGCCCTGCTTGCTCCTTTTATCTGGGACGGCGATGGGGTAGACAACAACTGGTCTACCGCAGCAAACTGGAACCATAATACCGCTCCCGGCGCTGGCGATGATGTTTATTTCAACGGCACATCTACTAAGGACAGCGTGATTGACATCGGCTTTGGTGGTGTGGTGGCAAATGTTAACATTAGCAGCGCCTACACCGGCACCATCACCTTTGGCCGCTCACTGGCCGTCAGCAACAGCTTCACCCAGGACGGTGGCACGGTGGTGGTGAACCCGGCACATCCTTTCACGGTAGACGGATCGTTCACTCATACCGGCGGCACGCTGCAAGAAACCAACACCGTGGGCTCCAGCAGTACGGTCAATTTCCTGCAAATTCAGGACAGCGGCAGCACCATCGATAAGTATCGGGGCGTGGATTTGGACACCACCGGCAGCGGCAGCGACTTGGGCAGCGTGACGGTCAGCGTACGGGGAGTAGACACGGCCGCCGGGGAATACTGTACCAGCACCGGGATTACATCGCCGCCGTATGCCAACCGCTGCTTTGCCATCATCCCCAGCAATAATCTGCCTGCCCGCATCACGTTGTGGGCACTGACCAGCGAAGTGCCGGGAACAGTGACCAGCCCCAGTATCTACCGGTACAGCGCCGGTTCGTGGCAGGAGGTGAGCAACATCGCCACTGGCGCAAGCGGTGGTTACACCTGGGTGGCAGGGGACACGCCTGGCTTTTCCAGTTTTCTGGTTGCGCAGGCGGGGAGTGGTATACCAACGGCCGTTTCCCTGCAAAGCCTTTCTACGTCAACCAACAACGCTCCACTCATACTGCTGGCCGTCATCCTGGTAAGCATGGGAACGGCACTCTTCCTCATCCGTCATCGCCCACAATGACAACAGAAGAAACAATAATGCAACCCCAAACGCAAAGCAGTTAATAAAATTTCGTCGGGTAATCTACCCTTTGAAAATGTAAAAGAGTCCAGACCGCCTTGTTAATGGCCTGGACTCTTTTTTATTGCTTCAAC
>CAZRIB010000046.1:0-14545 GCA_964600035.1 uncultured Ardenticatenaceae bacterium
ATGAATCATGATTGATAAGTGTCCGTTCAGATGGAACACAGGGTTACACGGAAAATAGGAATTGGGGATTTTTTGGAAGAAGACACACCAACAAAAAAAGCCTGTGCCTTTGCACAAGCTTTTATTACCTGTATGGGCCCACTAGGATTCGAACCTAGAACCCAGCGGTTATGAGCCGCTTGCTCTGCCATTGAGCTATAGGCCCTGTTAAATTGAAAAAAGCGACAGACGGGATTCGAACCCGTGATAACAGCTTGGAAGGCTGTTGTGTTACCCCTACACCACTGTCGCAAAAATGATGATTAATGATTCAAGACGATTTTGATCATCAATCTATTAATCATGAATTCTTGTCGGGGCGGCCAGATTCGAACTGACGACCTCTCGGACCCAAACCGAGCACTCTACCAAGCTGAGCTACGCCCCGTGTTGTTAAAATGCATCCGGTAGTATACTGATGCGCGGCATTGGCGTCAACCTTTTTTGCCAATTATTTGGTGCAATCTATTCTTGCTGATGACAACGCAGTTGCACTATTTTGTGCGTGCCTGCGGTTACTCTGGCACGATGGTCCAGCATGTGCCCTGCCACCCAGATTGGGTGTTGGTTGTTTGCCACAATCGGCCATTTTTCTCGCAAAGGTTGAGGGATTTTTTCGTTTATCATGGCTTTTTTGATGGGTGTGGAACGGCCGTTCATCCCCAATGGCTGCACGCGTTCACCTGCTTTTCTAGGGCGCACCTCCCACTGGTCACCATCTTTCCAAGCCACATACACTGTCCATTTAGAAGCGTGCTGCTTAGCCATTTCTGCGGTCATTGGTTCTGCCCATTCGGCCGTTAACTGCCAGCCATCAGCCAAATTGACAGCACCCGGAACCGGCAGCGGGTAAACTTTGGTATCTGGGAGCTGCGGTGCCTGGTTATGCGGCTGTATGCCGGGCAAGGCCATCACCACATTCTCATAGGCCACACGAAAAGAGATACCCCCCGGTAATAACATCATCTGGCTGCCCTGGGCTTGGTGCAGCAGGTTTAAGGCTTCTGTTACAACGGGCAGGCCAATTTCGGTGAGGGTTGGATTTAGGCTGTTTATGGCTGTTTTTAGAATGAGGCGCTGCAAACTTAACGGCCGTTGCTGCCACCCCGCTCTATCTAATCGCAGCCATCCTTCCCCCTGTGCCACAATTAATGCATTCAATGCCAATAACGCCTGCTCTTGTAAAAACGCATAATCTGCCGTGGTAATGTCGGCTAACTGCCCTAACCCCGACACAATTTGCGGATTATATGTTGCCAACAGGGGCAGCAGTTCATGGCGCACGCGGTTACGCAGATAAGCTGTGTTGTCATTCGTTTCGTCCAGCCGAGGAGAGAGATTGTTTTGTTGGCAGTATTGTTCGATGTCCTTGCGGCGGCTGTGGAGAAACGGCCGTAATAACGGCACATCCCCGTCAACCGGCAGCGTACCAAACATCTGCATACCTCGCAGTCCGGCCAGGCCGCTGCCACGCAGCAAATGGAGCAGTACCGTCTCCGCCTGATCATCTGCATGATGCCCAACGGCAACCACAGCCGGCCAATGCTGCCGCGCCAGTTGGCTGAAAAAGTGGTATCTGGTTAAGCGACCGGCTGCCTCAACAGAAGTTTGTTCTTTCGCCGCCAGAGCTGCCACGTCCACAACTTGCTGCACAAACGGAATTTGCCAGGATACGGCCGTGTTGTTTACAAATTGGGCATCCTCTTGAGCTTGTGGACGCAGTTGATGATTGACATGAGCGGCCACCAACCTGTTTGGCGGAACAAGTTGGCGCAAAATGTGCAGCAGTGCCAGCGAATCTGCGCCACCAGAAACACCGACAATCCAGGTGAGGCGGGAATCTGACAAAAGGTTTGCCAAATAAGCAGGGGGGTGACGAAGAACGGCCGTTACTTGTTCAAGAAGATCCATATCAACATAACAAAGCAGCCACAAAATCAGGTCAACAAAAAAGGCCCGATTACGGGCCATTTTCAAAAATCATCATAGGGCGGGTGGGATTCGAACCCACACGGGTGTTAAGCCCGGCGGATTTTAAGTCCGCTGCGTCTGCCATTTCGCCACCGCCCCACTTGAACGATGCCCGCTAATTGTACCTATGAAATCATGAGACAACAACCCAAAGTTTTAACCAAATTGACACCATCTATTACATGACAAGCCCCGGTCGCCCATCTAAAAATCAAAAAAGCACCACTTTCCCATGACTATTTACAGGTTTGACTTGCCATTTTGCACCATGTATAATGCCAACGTTGCCAACATTATGAAAAGCGCACATATCTGGGCAGCATATTTATAACGATTTACCACAACCAAAATCCTACAACTATCTGGAATAATAATTATGGCCCTCAAAGGGAACCTGCGCGATTTTTCTACAACCCAATTGCTAAACCTCATTAATCTGGCCAGAAAAACAGGAACCCTTTCTATCCAGAATAATGAAAAAACGGCGAATATGGCCTTTCGTGAAGGCAAGCTCATCTATGCTTACCCCAATAACATGAACGGCAATCACTTAGTTGCTATTTTGCAAGCAACCGGCAAATTATCCCCTGAACAAGCCGCTATCATTCAACAACATGCGCAAGGAAAAAGTGATAAACAATTAGGCCATCTGCTTATTCAGGCGGGACGTGTCACCCAAAGTGACATTATTCAATCTGTTCGCCAGTACATCCTGGATGTGGTTTATCAGTTATTTACCTGGCGAGAAGGCACTTTCCGTTTTGAGGCAAATGTACTGCCGGATTCCGGGCATATTACGATTCCCATCGATCTGGAAAGCGTCATCATGGAAGGCAGCCGCAGATTGAAGGAATGGGAAGTCTTACAAGAAGAGATCCCCGATTTGAATGTGTCGCTGCGTTTTACAGATAATCCAGACACCCGACTGCGTAATATCAATTTAACAGTAGAAGAATGGCGTGTCATTTCCTTTGTCAATCCAAGAAATTCAATTCGCCAAATTGCACGTGCCAATAACTTAAGTGATTTTGAGATTCGCCGAATCGTATATGGCATGCTGCAGGCAGGCTTGGTGGAAATTGTGCAAAGTCAAAAACCTGCAAAAACAACTGCGACTGCTACAAAGCAAGAACGACGATTACGTTCTGCACCCGCAGAACAGCAATCTCCGGCCGTTAAACGTTCTGTTGTGGTTCGGTTAATTGACCGGATTCGTGGCTTGTAAACGGCCGTACTCATTATTTATTACCTTAGCTTCCACAACACCAAACTGGTAAGTCATCATTCAAATCTTGCCCCAATCAATCATTGAGGCATTTAACGGAGTAACGCAAAACAATGCAAGCTGTCAAAATGGTCATCACCGGTCCATTCTCTTCAGGCAAAACCGCCTTTATCGGTTCAGTAAGCGAAATTGATGTCGTTTCCACAGAACGGAAAATCACCAGTACCGCAGAAAAAATCAAAAACACCACAACAGTTGCGATGGATTTCGGCCGAATTACAGTGGGTGATGACCTGGTACTTTACTTATTTGGTACACCAGGGCAGCGGCGGTTTGATTTTATGTGGGACATTCTTTCACAGGGTATGCTTGGCTTCGTTGTCATGGTAGACAGCACCAAACCAGAAACATTCCGTGAAGCCAAACGAATATTGGAAACCTTTGAAAGTTATGCAAACACCCCCTTTGTTGTTGCGGCCAACAAACAAGATTTGGAAGACGCATGGGAGCCAGAAGATTTACGCATTATCCTTCGCTTAAGCCCAGACGTTAAAATACTCCCCTGCGTTGCCAGCGATAAGGAAAGTGTTAAGAACGTATTGTTAGAATTACTCTATTCAATCCTAGACGAAATAGATAATGCCGAATCAAATTAATTTGTTGACTTAACGACTCATTTACACCACCTTAACCCGCTTTTCACGGCTGCACATTCAAGCAAATGTTAAACTTCCTAACATAAAATCACAAAAACTTGCCTTGTGATTAACTTTGATTGAGCGCCATTAAGCCAGAACAGAAGTCAACAATCTGCTAACACAACGTAAAGATTTCATTCGTTGGCAGTCGGCAGGAATGAGGTCAACGTGAGTTCCATAGTCACAGATCAGGGTTTGCTCCATTATGAAACAATCGGTCGAGGGCAGCCCATAATCTTATTACACGGGTGGATAAATTCTTGGGAAGTATGGCGAGATGCCATGATCGCCTTATACAGAACAGGAAAATACCGTGTTTACACGCTTGATTTTTGGGGGTTTGGAGATTCAGCCAAAAGCAATGCCAATGGACAAGGGGATCCCTTTAGAGTTACCAGTTACGTGGAAATGGTCCACCAGTTTATGGATACCTTAGGCATTGTGTCTGCGCCTGTTTTCGGTCATTCAATGGGCGGAACCGTTGCCCTAAAAATGGCTTTGACGTACCCATCACGTGTCACAAAAGTTGCCGCAGTGGGTTCTCCAGTCGTTCGAAATTCGCTAAATCCGTTTTTACAATTAGCCGGTTATGGCATTATTGCCCGGTTGGTATGGCGTTATCCTTTTTTATTGCATTCTATTATGCAGATTTTACTGGCAAAGGATTCTCCTAAGGTTCGTGGCATGATTTCCAGAGATGTGCAGCGAACGACGATGGAATCCTTTTTTCGCAGTATTGGTGACTTAAGAGATACAGATTTGAGTGAAGATTTGCCCAAACTTTCTATGCCTACGTTAGGTATCTATGGCAAAAAAGATAATATTGTTTCGCCTTCTAATGCTGAAATTCTGAAGGCAAAGGTCACTCATGCTGAAGTTCACAAAATGCAAAATTCGCGCCATTTTCCAATGGCAGATGAACCGGATTTATTTTTGGTAACTTTACAATCTTTTTTAGAAAGTAAATGTGAGCAGCCTGGGATGATAAAAGAAAATGACTAGTTGATTTTCTTGACAGGTGCTTGAGGCGTTTTTGAACATCACCCTGTTTTTAATTTATATGTTTGTAACGTTAAGTTTATCTAATGCGTCGAATTGTTCTCAACGATACTTCTTATATTTCCCCGTTTAATGAGCCTGCGCGTGATTTGCGTGTGCTAAATATGCCCCTTTGGTTGTTGCAACACGACCTTCTCCAACCGTATACGGATGAGGAACGAGAATATCCTGATTGGGAAACCGCTTATCGTGTTGAAACTGAACCGGTGGAATCGTTGGTTCATCGAGATAATCTGTATTTTAATGATAAATTGGTTGAAGAGTTTATTACAAGAGCTAAGGCAGGGAAACGGCCGTTTCGCCTGGCATTTCGCAAAGACGACCCCGCAGTTAAAGCCCATGTATTACCGCTCGCCCACAACTTTCAACACCAAGACGACCTGATCCTGGCTGACTTTTGGTACCTCCCCAAAGGGATCACCCAAAGCGTAGAGGCCGTTCCTTTAGTTATCAACATGGAAGCCAGAGAACGCGGTTACTACCATGTACCGTCATACATGGCCACAGATTACGGTGATTTAGTCTTTCAACTCCCCAAAAAAAGATTTCTCTCAATTGAAAATTGGGTTCATCTGTTCGTAGCCGATATTTTGTTTGGCGTTTTTTCTCGTGGTGCAGATGTAGAAGACAAAATCAATGTGGATTGGCTGTACAAGTTAAAAGTTCTAGGGCGTTCCCTCATTCAACAAAAACAAGTCCTCAGCAGCAGGGATCTCGTTAAAATCGGTAAAAATTGCAACATCGATCCATCTGCTGTCATTCACGGGCCAACAACCATTGGCGATAATGTAACCATAGGCGCAGGGGCCGTTATCGACAACTGCATCATTGGCAACAACGTCACTGTTTCTCAAGGATGCCAACTCCTCCTGAGCGTCGTCAGCGATTACTGCTTTTTGCCGTTTAGGGCGGCCTTGTTTATGACCACAATGATGGAAAATTCAATGGTTGCCCAAAACACCTGTTTGCAGCTTTGTGTAGTTGGTCGAGACTCGTTTATTGGTGCCGGTACAACCTTTACAGATTTTAATGTCTTGGGCGGCCCACTGCGTACTTTTAGCGCAAACGATGAATTGGAAGAAACACATTCCCTAGTGCTTGGTGGCTGTGTTGGTCATCACTGCCGGCTCAGTTCTGGTTTAATTATTTATGCAGCCCGCACCATCGAATCGGATGTTGTTTTGCTTTCTGCCAACCGCAGTCATATCTTGAAAAATGTCACTTATGAAGAAAGCGATCACCATGCTTACAAAGACAAATACCCCTACCCGCGCCTTTATCCAAGAAAGGATGGTGTTTAGGCATGTCTTTGGCTGGTAGAGGGTTCTGATTAATTCATATGCCTGACTCTTTTGCCTTTATTATTCACCCCATTGATCCGCAGCGAGATGTTGCCCGGAAATACCCAACATTAGGCAAGCTGCCGGTCTGGTTAATTGACTTTTTGTCATTGTTTTTTCCCCCTGTCTATATATCTGAAATAAAGGGAATACAATCTCAGGCAAACGGCCGTTTCCTGAAAGGCTGGTTTGTTGCTTGCCCCCTTACCCCGGCAAGAATGATGAGCCTTCCCCCCACCATCGTCTACCGCAAAATTATCCAAACAGGCAAACTGGCCGAAAAACTGGGTGCCAAAATTCTAGGCCTTGGCGCCTTCACATCCGTTGTTGGCGATGGCGGCATCACCATTGCCAAACACCTGAACATCCCCGTCACAACAGGCGACAGCTACACAGTTGCCGTAGCCATCCAGGCTATTAAAAAAGCTGCTGAAATCATGGAACACCCCTTGGACAAAGCAACAGCAGCCGTCGTAGGGGCTTCTGGCGCAATTGGCTCTGTGTGTGCAGAAATGATAGCGCCATCAGTGCCAGAACTTATTCTCATTGGCAAACAACAGGAAAAAGTTCAGCAAGTTGGCACACGCTGTCGTCAAGCCGGGTGTCCGCAAGTGGTAGAAACAACCGATCTAGACCAACTGGCAAAAGCCCATCTCATCATCACCGTTACCAGCGCCATAGACAGCATCATCCAGCCCAAGCACCTGCGTCCCGGGGCGGTTGTGTGCGATGTGGCACGCCCAAGGGATGTTTCCCGTCAGGTTGCGGCCGAACGGCCGGATGTTCTTGTCATTGAAGGGGGCATGGTGGAAGTACCCGGTGAGGTGGATTTTGGCTTTAACTTTGGATTCCCGCCCAAAATGGCTTATGCTTGCATGGCAGAAACAATGGCCCTTGCACTAGAGCAGCGATACGAATCTTTCACTTTAGGGAAATCAGTCCAATTGTCACAAGTTCAGACAATTGATAAAATCGCAACCAAACATGGCTTTAAACTCGGTGGCTTCCGCAGTTTCGAAAAAGCCATCACCTCTACGGAGATAGCCCAAATCAAAGCTTTGAGCCAGGATTTAACTTCATTCAGCAGTCTGAAGTCGCAAGCGAACGATCAGTCGGTTGCGGATTCGGCACACCAATTACATGTTAAGGAAGACGCTTATGAGTAACGGCCGTATCCTCATCGTCGAAGATGATTACGACATTTCCAATATGCTCCGCATCTTTTTCACCGGACAAGGCTACAACATAGAAGTAGCCGCACGTGGCGAAGATGCCCTGGAATTTTGCCGTCGCAAACTTCCAGACCTGATCGTATTAGACATCATGCTGCCAGACATTGATGGCTACGAAGTCTGCCGCACCTTGCGTACCACCACCCGTACCAGCCACATTCCAATCATCTTTTTAACCCAAAAAGATGAGCGCAGCGACAAAATTGCCGGTTTGGAACTTGGTGCAGACGACTACATCACCAAGCCATTCGACATTGAAGAGCTAAAACTTCGTGTCCGGACGGCGATTCGCACCCATCAGCGTCTTAACATGACAGATCCGCGTACTGGCATGCCCAGCTCCCGTTTAATCGAAGAGCAGCTTCGTAATTTGGTACGCTCTGATGACTGGAGTTACATCCACATTGGCATTGACAACATGGGGCCATTTAATGACACTTACGGGTTTGTTGCCGGTGATGAGGTTTTGAGATTCACTTCATTGCTCATTAATGAAGTCATTGATATTTACGGCACACCAGATGATTTTGCCGGTCACGCGAGCAACGACAACTTCATTGTTATATCTAAATCTGAAAATGTTTCCCAAATGGTGGAAGATTTGCGGAATCGCTTTGACAAGGAGATTTTAGCCCATTACAGCTTCATGGATCGGGAGCAAGGAGGCATCTATTTGTCGGATGGTACGGTTGCCCCCATTATGCGCCTCTCGATTGGGGTTGTTTCGGGTCGGACACAGCGTTTCTCTGATATTCGTGAAATTACCGAAACGGCCGCAGAGCTTCGTCGATTAGACCAGGCCAATGCCAAATAAAGGACATCTTTATCCTGTTGAAAGGCACGATCTCATCCATGCCAACGGGATGAAAAGTACGTATGGCCGCTCACGAAATGACTCGCATGAATTGGCAGCTTTTTGAACACTTCTCCGAAGGTGTTGTGATTGTGATGCCCGACGGCACGGTTCTTTATGTTAATCCGGCCGGACTGGCATTTTTTGGGCTGTCTGCACATGATAACGGCCGTTCCCTCTCCCACATCTCCCAATTACTTACCAATTCAGAAGAGTGGCCGGCGCTAAGTAACCCGCCAGCAGAAATAACGCTGCCCCTCGAAAACGGCCGTACACTTAATTTACAATCCTACGCGCTGGACACCGAAAACGGCCGTGTCATCCAAATTCTCATCAAGCCAACCACAGATCAAAAGCACAGCGACGCCATCAACGTCACCGTAGAACAGCTCGCCGCCCTCACCCAGGCAAACCAGGAACCAGAACTCAACCAAAAATTACAACTACTTGTCAACGGCCTGCAAACAATCGGCTGGAACCGGGTCGTCCTCTCCCTGCGCGACAAAGAATTTAACCCCACCACCATCATTACCGCCGGCTTCCAGCCAGAAGAAAAAAAATATCTGCCAGAAATCATGATTCCTGGCCGTAAATGGCTCAGCTTTTTTGCCGACAAATCATTTGCTCAATTCAAAAATAACACCAGCTACTTCATCCCGGGCAACAGCCAATGGATGCAGGAAAATTTACCCGGTGAAAGCAAACTCGCAGGCAGCCAACCGTCTCCAAATGACCCGAACGCATGGCATCCCAAAGACATTTTATGTGTCCCGCTGGTTGATAGTAATCAAACACTCATTGGCCTGCTAAGTGTAGACCAACCCGAAAACGGCCGTCGCCCCAGCAAACGCAGCCTTCAGGTCATTGAACTCTATGCCCAATTTGCCAGCTCGGTCATTGAAAACGCCCTGCTCATTCAAGAAACCCTCACGCGGTCACGAGAAATGGAAATCCTCTTTTCCGCCAGCAGTGCCATAACCGGCATGCTAGACCGCCAGACCATGATCAGCCGCGTTGGGCAGCACATGCTCGAAGCCGCCCAGGCCGAAGAATACACCTTCTACCAATGGCATCGCGCTGAATCAAAACTAACCGTCATGCAAGATTTTGTCTCTTCTCCAGAGGCAAAACCATTACCTGAAGGGACAACATTTGACTTGGGTGATGCGTTTCAGGTTGCTCAGGTGCTTTCCCAACAAGAACCCATCGCCGTTCATGTTTTAGGCAATGACCCCAACCTGCTCAGAACACCCTCCTGGATTTCAGACAAGGAAGAAAGCCATTATCTAAGCATTCTCATTCCTATCATCTTTTCCGATGAAACCTTTGGCATTGTGGAACTGTTTTGCCGGGGACGCATGAAACCCATGACCCAGGCAGAATTACAACTGCTGAAGGCATTGGCTAACCAAATGGGAACTGCGCTGGAAACAACGCTGCTGTTTGAAGATACGTTTGAACGAGAACGCTTCTATAACGCGCTGGGGAATGTCAGTATTGCGCTAAACATGACAATGGATCCAGACAGCACCCTGGATTTGGTTTGTATCGAGAGCCGCCGAATTTTTGAAGCGGACGGTGCTTATTTGTGGCAGCGTGATGGTGATTTCTTGTTGGGAAGTCGGGCACAGGGGGCTGGTGCAGAGGGGTTTGGCGGCACGGCCGTTTCCCTTGAAGACCCACTGGCACTGGTTGCAGCCGTCGCTCACCGGGCAGAAGCCATTTACCTGCCAGAATTTCCCGGCGACACAGAGTGGAAATTACACCTGCCAAGCGAAGAAAACGTAACGGCCGTACTCGGCATCCCCCTCGAACACGAAGGCAACCTCATCGGCGTTCTGCTGCTTACCAGCAACACCAGCACCCACAGATTCAGCGAAAAAGACATCAGCCGGGGCACAATCTTTGGCGTACAAGTCGCAAACGCCCTCCAAAACGCCCGCCTCTTTGCCGAACTACAAGCCCTCAACGAAGACCTCGACAACCGCGTTGAAGAACGCACACGCGCCCTCAACGAAGAAAGCAGCCGTGTCAAAATCCTGCTCCGAATCACCACAGAACTTTCTGCCAGTCTGGACGAAGACCACGTATTTACCCAAGCCCTGCACCTTGTTAACGAAGTCGTCCATGCCTCACAAGGCGTCATCCTACTCATTGATTCCGATAACGAAGAACTCGTCTTCCGGGCAGGCTTTGGCATAGACCGCCCCATTTCGCCCAAAGGCGAACCCAGCGGCATGTACCGGCACGAAGGGCTGGCGGGCTGGATGATAGAAAACCGCGCAGCCGTCATTGTCGGCGACACCCTGCAAGACGAACGCTGGATCTACCGCGATGCCAGCAAAGAACATCGTTCAGTCCTGGGCGTGCCGCTTATTACCAACGACGAAGTCATTGGCGTCTTGATGATGTTCCACCCGGAACCGCAAGCCTTCACCATGCAGCAGCTAGATTTGGTTGAAGCGGCGGCTATTCAGGTGGCCAATGCCATCAACAACGCCAATCTCTACCGGTTCATTAGCGAACAGGCGAATCGTTTAGGCTCCATGCTCCGTGCAGAACAAATTGAATCGGCCAAAAATCAAGCCATTCTGGAAAGTATTGCCGACGGCGTTTTGGTTGCAGATGATAACAGCCGGATTATTTTGGCAAATAAACCCGTCAGTGACATTTTAGATATTCCCCGCGAACAGTTAATGGGCAAGTCTGTCCATGAGCTGCTGGGGCTGTATGGGCACTCCGGTGATTCGTGGATTCACACCATTGAAGAGTGGGCGAATAATCCAAAAGAGTTGGAATTGGGCACAACGCTTTCGGATGAATTGAAGATTGAAGAAAAGTACGTCTCTGTACGGCTTTCACCAGTTTTGGCTGGCCACCAATTCTTTGGCACGGTCTCTATTTTCCGGGATATTACAAAGGAAGTGGAAGTTGACCGCCTGAAAACCGAGTTTGTGTCTACGGTGTCGCATGAGCTGCGAACGCCAATGACTTCCATTAAAGGTTATGCAGATTTGTTGTTAATGGGTGCAGTCGGCCAGTTAACTGAGCCACAACAGCGGTATATGCAGGTGATTAAAAATAACGCCAACCGCTTGCATATGCTGGTGAATGATTTGCTGGATATTTCTCGCATTGAAACAGGCAAAACAACGCTGGAGTTACGGCCGTTAGATATGACACAACTGGTCGAGCAAGTGGTAAATGGGCACATTAACGGCCGTATCCAACACGAAGGCAAACAAATTACCATCCAGACACACTTTGCCCCAGCCCTGCCCCTTGTCAACGGCGACCATCAGCGCGTCACCCAAATCCTGACAAACCTGCTCGACAACGCCGTGAACTACACACCCAACCAGGGAAAAATCCACATCTTCATCAAAACAGACGGCCAAATGGTTTACACCAGCATTCAAGACACAGGCATTGGCATTGCCCCCGAAAATCTGGAAAAAATCTTCGACCGGTTCTACCGGGCAGAAGACGCAGAAGTGCAAAAAGTGCCCGGCACAGGCCTGGGACTGGCCATTGTGCGCAGCCTTGTTGAAAAGCATGATGGCACATTAACTGTAGAAAGTACTTTGGGCGAGGGCAGCACGTTTACCTTTAGCTTACCCGTTGTACAGGATGAAGTAGACACAGCTTAAAATAAAAAACCAGGAACGAGCATTCTTATGGCAAAAATCTTAATTGCAGAAGACGATCAAGACATCCGAGAACTCATCGTCCTCACACTACAATTTAGCGGGTTCGACGTAACCAGCGTAGAAGATGGCGCTGCCGCCGTTGAAGCCGCTCAAAAAGCATCATACGATGTGATATTGATGGATGTACGTATGCCGCGCATGACAGGCTATGAAGCCTGCCGCAAACTCAAAGAGATTGACAGCACCAAAGACATTCCCGTCATCTTTTTGTCTGCAAAAGGACAAGAATCGGAAATTCAAACAGGCATGTCCGCAGGTGCAGATCGTTATGTGCTAAAACCTTTCGCGCCAGAAGAATTAGTCGGCACGATTCAGGATGTTTTAAGCGGAAAGTAGCAATTTTGGCTGATTTATGAGCATTACCACAGTAGGCAACCAACTCATACATTATGAGGTGCTTGGGCGAGGCCAGCCCGTGATCTTTATTCACAGTTGGCTGGGGTCCTGGCGTTATTGGTGGCCGTCTATGCAGGCTTTGGCTGGACATCACCGCTCCTTTGCGCTCGATTTGTGGGGCTTTGGTGATTCCAGTAAAGAGCCATCCCGTTATAACCTGAAAGATTTTGTAACGATGGTTGACGACTTTCGGGATAAATTGGGCATTATGCGCCCGGCTCATCTTGTTGGTCATGGCATCGGTGCGGCCGTTGCCCTGTCTTATGCTTATATCAGGCCAGAATTTGTTGACAAGGTGGTCACAGTTGCCTTGCCTGTACAAGGTAAATTTGTCAATGATAAACTGGCTGCTTTAGACCCGGAAAATTTTGTGAACCGGGTTTTAGGAAAAACAAGCAGTTTTTCGGAAGTAGATTCGGAACTGCGCAAAACTGACCCGAATGCTGTGGCACAGGCTGTTACAGAACTGAATGGCATTGATTTGTCGGCGGCTGTGATGGGGTGTAAACGGCCGTTACTCATGCTCTACGGTGAAAAAGACATCGTCGTGCAGCCCCCAACCGGCGAATATGCCTATCTCCAGCGCCAAAACAACAACCGCTACTACGTCACACTGGACAGCTGCAACCACTTCCCCATGCTGGAAGAAAAAGTCAAATTCAACCGCCTGCTGCTAGACTTTTTGCTAACAGCCGATGAAGATTTAACCCAACTACAGCCCAAAGAACATTGGCAGCGCCGCGTCCGGTAACGGCCGTTTCCCCCCACCCCTTTTGCCAGGCTTGACCAATTTCCCCAAAAAAACGATACTAAACAAAAGACACCCCACCAGTGTGCAAATGGCAAGCGGCATGACATACAAACCTGCAGTTTGCCGCCTGCTTTAACCATAAACCATCAACTTTTATTTCATAGGAGACACCACCGACTGTGCCGACCAGCATGAATGAAAATGGAGCAGGTGGCAAGTGGCAAGTGGCAGGAGTTGCTTCATATTTCATAATTCATAATTTTTCAGAGAGGAGTTTGCAATCATGGCATTTCGATTTGAAGTTTGGCCGACCGAATACCGGCAGATCAACCAATACTTTGGCGCAAACCCGCAAAACTACAGCCAATTTGGCCTTCCCGGTCACGAAGGGGTAGACATTATGGCCCCACACGGCAGCAAGATATTCGTTGTTGCACCTGGCCGTGTCATATCTGTGCGCACAAACCCCGTAGGGCACAACTACGGCATTCATGTCCGCGTAACACACGAAGACGGCTACGAAACAATTTACGCCCATCTGCAAGAAGCCCGTGTTCAGGTTGGACAAACGCTCAAAGCCGGCGACCTGATTGGACTGGCCGACGATACCGGTAACAGCTTTGGCTCCCATTTGCATTTAACATTAAAAAAACAAGGGGAATCTGCCCCTGGCTACCCCGGTAGTATCATTGACCCCACGCCTTTCCTGCTGCCACTGCTAGGCTTTCAAAAACCGGCAGGTCCTTACACCTCTGGCTTTGCCTACACGAATGGCATCACTGTTGTGGGCGATTTGGCACAGGCCAACTATGGCGGCATTAATTTACGCAATACACCCAGTGTTTACGGCCGTCTCATTGACCTTGTACCCGGCGGAACCATCATGATTATTACCGGCCCCAGGCGCGGCCAATACACCCCTGTGGATGTGCCCACTGCGGCATTGGCCAATGTGCCCCAACCGGAACCAGAACCCACACCCCCACCAGCAGATAATGACGATACCATCGACGGCTGGGGGTATGCACCGGAACTAAAGCGAAGTGGCGAAACGGCCGTTGTCAACACATTCGGCATCAACCTGCGTGCCACCCCATCCCGTAACGGCCACAACATCGGCATCGTTCGCGGCGGCAGCACCGTCACCCTTCTCGGCACCCAGCAAGGCGAATACCTGCCCATTCGCGTGCGCCGCACAGACTTCACCAGCCCCATCGACCTGCCAGATGACCCCGTCGTCATCACCCCACCAGCCCCCGGCGAAATGCCCA
>CAZRIB010000047.1:0-14491 GCA_964600035.1 uncultured Ardenticatenaceae bacterium
GGTACTGGTACTCAGTCAAGTGTTCTTTGATGGATACAAAGATTGGTTCAATCTCGGAGATTGAACCAATCTAATCCCTCATTTCACATGTGACTGAGTACTAGCCAGGTTAGCAAACATGCCGGCTAATCACCATGAGCACGTGGCATTATGCAGCGAATCGCTGTGGCTGATTTTGCTCGGGCGCTTCCCCAGGAAAATAAACGGGCAGTAGTTGAGGCGCATATTTTTCAGCAAGCGTGCTGCTTATCCCGCCTAACTGGCAAATTTCGGCATAAAGACGGCCGCTTTTGCGCCATCGTCGCTCCTGACTTTCCGGGTCTAGTTCAATTAAACCAAAGCGTTGTGTCCAACCCCGATCCCATTCAAAATTGTCTACCAGCGTCCAATGGTAATAGCCCATCACTGGAAAACAAAAACTGACAGCCCGCCAAATTTCCCGCAGGTGGGAAATGAGAAACATGGCGCGGTGCTGGTCGGCTTTGTCGGGTAAACCGTTTTCAGTGATGTAGATGGGCTTGCCGTAGCGGGTGGCACGGTGAATCATTTGGTACAGCCCCTGCGGATAAATTTCACCGTAATTGCCATCGGTCACAATGGCATCTGGCCCCCAGGTTTGATGCAGCAGGCCGCCAATTGGCGGGAATTTTGCATAAAAGCGTGTGTAGTAGTTGATACCAACAAAGTCGAAGGTGTTGGCCAGGTGGGGGATTGTGCCTTTGCCAAATGGAAAGCGGGAACGGCCGTGCACCATTGCCTCCATCCACGCTTCATTAAACAGCCAATCTAACCGGCCAGCCCACCAATTAGCCATCCTGCCCTGTGAAGGCCGGGCAGCAAAAACAGCCATATTTTTGGCAATGCCCACCTGTGCCTGAGGCTGCACCTCTTTAATGGTATGGTATGCCGCCGCATGACAGTGCAGCAAGTGCTTAATAGCCTCACCAGCCGCTGCCCACCCGGTATGTTTAGGCGGGGGAAATTTTCCATCCAGATAGCGCATAAAGACGTAAACAAGCGGCTCGTTAATGGTGACCCATTTAGGGATTAAATCGCCCAGCGTTTCAGCCACTTTGCGCACGTATCGCCGGAAATAGTCCACCACAAGGGGTTGGTTAAAATCGCCTTTTTCTACCAGCCAAAGGGGGTTGCTAAAGTGATGGAGGGTCACCATTGGCTCAATGCCCCGGTTGTGCATGGCTTGCAAAATTTGGCGGTAACGGTCGAGAACGGCCGTATCAAAATAACTCGGCTCTGGTTCAATGCGGCTCCATTCCAGTGACAGCCGGTGGGCGTTTGTCCCCATTTCTGCCGCAATATCCAAATCAGCTTCGGCGTTTGCCCACCAGTTGCAGGCCATGCCAGATTTGTGCCCGTGTAAAATGGCGCCCGGCTGCTGCTCCCAATGCCACCAGTCGCTGTTGGTGTTGTGGCCTTCTACCTGAAAAGCGGCCGTTGCCGTTCCCCACAAAAAATCTGATGGAAAATACATGACAGCCTGGGCCATACGACGACTCCTGCAAAAATAAAGATTGATAATTGACGATTAAAGCGGGTGGCAAGTGGCACCTTGCAAGTCATGTTCCTTGCCACTTGCCGTTTCATCCATGAAAATTGCTGCTTTTTCAGGAAAGTCATCAAATTGTTGCTGTTGGTTTTGATGAAAATCCCGCCCTTGCTATACTTAGGCAATAAATACAGCACTGTCGTACAAGAATGTAATGATTATTTCCACCTTGTCAACAGATCGGCTTTGGGACAGCCATTGAGCCAACTGCCCAAGTAACACCCATTATGAGCGAACAGGGGTGATAAACGGCCGTATGGTACCTGTTCACCCACAATTGAACCGGTTAGCTTATAAAGCAAAACACACCACACGAAGGATAAGGCCCGTGACAAACGAAAAACAATCCAAAAAAATTTTCATCGTAGAAGACGATCTGGACTTATCAGAAATGTTAAGCGCCTACTTTCGGGTGCAAGGGTACCAAGTATTTCATGCCGCCCGGGGGGAAGACGCCGTCAAAAACATTCTGGAAGTCGTGCCAGATATTGCCGTGCTGGACATTCGTCTGCCAGACATTGATGGGTATGAAGTATGCCGCCGCATACGCCGCGCCCGGCGTACCCAAAATATTCCCGTCATTTTCCTGACAGAAAAACGAGAACGTGAGGACAAATTGGCCGGGCTTGAACTGGGCGCTGTGGATTACATCACCAAGCCTTTTGATATTCAAGAGCTGCGGCTGCGGGTACGCAATTCACTGCGAAGAGCCAGTTTAAGCACCCTGTTGAACCCCGTTACCGGCCTGCCAGACGGAGCATTGGTGCGGGAACGCCTGGAAAAGCTCGATACCGTGAAAGATTGGGGGCTGGTACTGGCTGGTATTCGGGGGCTGGATAAATTCCGGGATCGTTTTGGCTTTGTGGCGGCTGATGATGTTTCTCGGGCAGTGACATTAATGATTACCAATGCCGTGCAAGAAGCTGGCGGCGAAAGTGATTTCATTGGTCATACGGATTCGGGTGACTTTATTATTATCACAACTGCTGACAAATGTGAGCGGTTGGCAGGGCGTTGTTTGGTACGTTTACGGCCGTCTGTGCAATACTTCTACCCCGCTCTGGAACGGCAGCGTTTGGCAGAACTGCCCGATTCACAAAAGCTGTCGGTGCGGGTTTCTCACCTGTCATCCCGTGAACATGACTTCACTGACGTGCCGGCATTATTCGAAGCTTTGACAAAACGTGCCATGTAACAGGCAAACCGCAGAAAGTTTTTAGAGATAAAAAGCACCTATCACTTAAACGGCCGTCCTTCATCATACCACCGCCCCCTCTACGCATATTTGGGGGCATCCTCACTTTTGATAAAATTTACACACATACCACACAGGGCTAGTTACTAGCCCTGTTTTGTTGATGGAAAAACCACATGCGCTATTGGCAAAAATTCCGACTTGACCTGCTCATTTGTACAGCTTTCCTCATGCTGCCGCTTCTTTTGCTGGCAGATGTCACCTTTGGCGGCAAAACCATGCTGCCTGTAGACAACCTGTACCAGTGGGAACCCTGGGCAAGCGCAGCCGAAGAACAGGGCATCACCACACCGCAAAACCCACTCATCAGCGACCTCATTATTCAAAATTACAACTGGCGCAAATTCACCAAAGAAAGTTTTCTGGAACAAGGCGAAATTCCACTGTGGAACCCCTATCTCTTTGCTGGTGTGCCCTTTTTGGCGGCCGGACAGCATTCTGCCTATTACCCGCTTAGCCTGCTGTTTTTCCTCATGCCCATTCCCGCCGCTTATGGCTGGTTTGCTTTGCTGCAGCTTTGGTTAACCGGTGTTTTTATGTATCTCTTTGCCCGGGTATTGGGCACTGGCAGAGGGGGGGCTGCCATTGCCGGATTGGTCTATCAAGGCAGTGGGTTCATGCTCACCAGTACGGCCGTATTCCCCATGATCATCGCGGCGGCGGCCTGGCTGCCCCTGTTGTTGGCCTGTATTGAGCTTATTATTAGAAGAGATTGGAGATTAGATAGCGGAAATTCGGCAGCTAATCACCGATCTCCAATTTCCCAATCCCCGCTTATTTGGGTGGCCGTTGGCGCCATTGCCCTGGGCCTGCAAATTTTTGCCGGGCATGTGGAAATCACCTACTACACCCTGCTCATCATGGGCTTGTATGCCGCCTACCGGCTGCTCACAAACCGCCCATCACCCATTACAGCCTTGTTCCGGCAAGCAGGCTGGCTGGCGGCAATGGTTGCACTTGGTCTCATGCTGGGTGCTGTGCAGTTAGTCCCCCTGTTTGAACTGGGGCAGGTCAACTTTAGGCAGGACGCGACCACTTTTGAGCAGGTGCAAAGCTACGCTTTTCCGGTCAGGCGTGTTTTAACGTTGGCCATGCCTAACTTTTATGGCAATCCGGCACATCACAGCACTGTTGACCCCTTTACGGGGCAAACAATCCCTTTTACGGTAGATGCCCAGGGTAACCCCAACCCCACCAGCGAATGGGGTATTAAAAATTATGTAGAAGGCGGCATTTATCTGGGCATTTTGCCTTTACTGCTTGCTGTTTTGGGCGCGGTTGGGGGCTGGCTGGCGGGTTCACGCCGCCGTATCCACACGGTTTTCTTTGCCGGACTTTCTTTTCTTTCGCTGGCATTTATTTTTGGCACCCCGTTGTATGCCATCATTTATTATGGACTGCCGTTTGCCAATCAGCTTAACACGCCGTTTCGTTGGGTGTTTCCGCTGACGCTGGCAGTGGCTGTGCTGGCGGGGTTTGGAATAGATAACTTAATACATAATGATTCAAGATTAAAGATTAAAGCCTTTAATCATCAATCATTGCTCATCTATCTTGCCATCGCAGGCGGGATGGGGGTGCTGGCGGGGTTGTTTGTGTCGTGGTGGGGTTACGGCCGTTTCCAACCCATCATCACCCGCTTATTCAACACCCTCGCCCTGGCCAACACCGGTTTTGCCAATGCCCACGAATTTTACAGCTACGAATTTTGGCAGGTGCTTATTTTTGGACTCATGCTTCTGGGGTCTGGCTTTGTTTTGTGGCTGGGGAAAAACAGCAAAAACAGCGCGTCCTTTGCAGCTAAATTAAAACGTTACTGGCTTTTGCTCGCCTTCCTTTTGCTGGTGGCCGACCTTGCCATTGCCAACTGGAGCTTTCATGCAGCCAACGACCCGGCACTGCTGGCCTACAAGCCAGAAATGGCAAGCTGGCTGGAAGACCAGGATGGCCTGTGGCGGCTGACCAGCTACACGCCGCAAGGAGACAAACCATTCAACGCCAATTCGGCCTGGCTGTACAATTTTCAGGATGTTCGCGGCTACGATTCCATGATTCCCAAACAGTATACTGATTTTATGGGAGCGATTGAACCACAACATGAACTGTCGTTCAATCGTGTACAGCCCATTAAATCGGCAGCGGCTCTGGATTCCCCCCTGCTGGATGTGCTCAATGTCCGGTTTGTCATTACCAGCAGCACCATCGAATCGCCAAAATACCGGCTGGCCTGGGAAGGAGAAGGGGTACGCATCTATGAAAATTTGGGCGCTGCGCCACGTGCGTACACCCTGCCATTTAGCAGCACGGCCGTTTCCGATGACCCCCTCACAGCCTTAACAAAGTACGACCCCCGGCAGTATGTGGTAATAGATGATAGAGATTGGAAAGTAGGGATTGAAGATTCCACGCCAGCCGCCCAATCTCTACTCTCCAATCTCCAACCGCCGCAGCCTGCCCGCCTCGCCCCGGCGCCCATTGCTGAGTACACCAACATCCAGCTCACCGCCCACGCCGAAGTAAGCGAACCGTCGTGGCTGGTCATTGGCGACACCTATTTCCCCGGATGGAAGGCTTATATACGGCCGTTTGGCACAGGCGAAGACCAGGAAACACAAGTGCCAATCACGCGCGTAAACGGCAACTTCCGGGGCGTGGTTCTGGAACCCGGCCACTGGACTATTCGCATGCGCTACAGCCCCGTCAGCTTCCAATTAGGGGCATTAGCCAGCTTTATGGGCGGCATCATCCTCCTGTTTGCAGGCGTAGTGTGGGGCTGGCAGCGCGTGGTCAATCCCAACGCCAAAATGACCAACACCCGCTCCATTGCCAAAAACAGCCTGGCGCCAATGGCGCTTAATCTCTTCAACAAATTCATCGACTTTGGCTATGCGGCCTTTTATCTGCGCGTACTGGGGCCAGCAGATGCCGGCAGCTTTGCCACTGCCATTGCCACAGCCGGTATTTTTGAAATCATCGCCAACTTTGGCCTGGACATTTTGCTCATCCGCGATGTCTCGCAGGCAAAAGAACAGGCCGGACGTTACCTGCTCAATACATCCCTGCTGCGCATCGGCATGGCCGTGGTGGGTGCGCTGCCCGTTGCCGCACTGGTGCTGGGTTCACAGCTTGGCAGCAACCCGTTCTCCCAGGCGGAAGTGCTGGCGATTGCGCTCATCGTAGCCGGTATGGTGTTCTCCGGCATGTCCAAAGGGGTGACGGGCTTGTTCTATGTGTACGAACAGGCAGAAGTTCCGGCGGCCATGACAACGGTGACGACCATTCTCAAGGTGGGGCTTGGGGTGGCGGCCTTGTTTATGGGACTGGGCTTTGTGGGGTTAGCGGCCGTTTCCATCATCGTCAACATCGTCACCCTGAGCATCCTCTCTATTTTGGCACTGCGCCGCTACACCCTGACTGGCCCCTGGACAATTGACTGGACATTACAGCGGCAGCTTTTGCAAAAAGGGTATCCATTGATGCTCATCCACCTGCTGCAAACCATCTTCATCTCAATTGATGTGGTCATTTTGCGGCTGCTTCTGCCCAATGGGGAGGAGGTGGTGGGCTGGTATAACAGTGCCTACAAATGGTTCAATGCGCTGCAAATTGTGCCCTCCTTCTTTACATTGGCACTGTTCCCCATTATTTCCCGGCAAATTCAAAGTTCATTGGATGGCGCACGCCGCATGTACCAAATGGCACTTAAATTGATGCTGCTTTTGGCACTGCCGGTTGCGGCCGTCACGGTTTTTCTGGCTGTGCCGTTGGTCAATATTGTGGCCGGGGCTGAATTTTTACCCGACGGCGCCGTGGCGCTGCAAATTGTGATTCTTTCCATTCCCTTTGGCTGGATGAACAGCGTAACGAATTATGTGCTGATTGCTTTGGGGCTGGAACGGATGCAGCCGCGTGCGTTTTTGGCGGCCGTTATTTTTAACATTGTCACGAATGTGGTGTTTATCCCCATGTTTACGTACCGGGCGGCGGCCGTAACAACCATTTTGTCGGAAGTGGTGCTGCTGGTGCTGTTTGATTATTATTTGCGGAAGAAGATGGCTGGTGTGAATTGGCTGCGTTTTGCGGGACGGCCGTTTCTCATTACCGCCATTATGGGAGCAGGCATGTATCTCGGCGGACAAATTCACATGCTGGTAGGGCTGCTAGCCGGGCTGCTCATCTACCCGGCGGGGTTGTGGCTGCTGCGTGTGGTTGGCGATGAAGAACGCCTGATTTTGGCCGAAATTTTGCCCGCTTCTCTTGTCAACCGGTTGAGGCTGCGTCAATAATGCGTCGTTATCGTCTCCTGGCTTTGCTGACCCTGATTTTGTTGGTGGCGGCGGCGCTGCGTCTGGTGGGAGTTACGGCCGTTTCCCCTCCCGGCATTTCCCACGACGAAGTTGCCAACTGGCTGATAGACCGAACCATCCTCGATACAGGCAGCCACGCCGTCTACTTTACCCGCGCCTACGGCCACGAAGCCGGATTTCATTACCTGCAAGCCGCATTTGTCGCCCTGCTGGGAGACAACACCCTGGCGCTGCGCCTGCCTGCCGTGTTCTTGGGGCTGCTGCTCATCGCCATCAGCTGCACATTAAACCGCAAACTGTTTGGGCAAAAAGCCGGACTTTGGGCAGCGGCACTGCTGGCCGTGCTGTTTTGGCCTGTTTTCTTCAGCCGCCAAGGGCTGCGGGCAATGAGCCTGCCGGTGTTGTCTGGGCTTTCGGCCTATTTTTGGTGGCAGTTTTGGGGAACAGCCGCCAAAAAACAAGCGGCTGGTGGCAGGCAGCACTACCTGCCATATGTTTATGCGGCACTTGCCGGGCTGCTGGCCGGTTCGACGCTTTACACCTATATGGCGGCGCGGGCTGTGCCCATTTTTTATGCCGCCTTTTTGGGGTATCTGGTGCTGTGGCACAGGCAGTCGCTTAAAGCACGCTGGCGGCATGTGGCGTTGTTCTGGCTGGTTTTTGTGGTGGTGGCTGCACCTATCACGCTCTTTTTGCTTACCACGCCCGGCGCGGAGTACCGGCTGGGTGAAGTGAATGCGCCCTTGCAAGCGCTGTTGGCCGGAGATTTTGCCCCTGTTTTGGAGAATGGCTGGCGTATTTTGGGGATGGCCGGTTTTCGTGGTGATCCGTTGTGGCGGCAAAATGTGGCGGAACGGCCGTTGTTTGACCCCATTTTGGCGACCTTGTTTTATGCAAGCATTCTCTTGTCTCTCATGCGTATAAGGGATAGCCGCTACGCATTTTTGCTGCTTTGGCTACTAACTGGCATTTCCCCAAGTCTGGTGACTATAGATGCGCCCAGTTCCATACGTATGGTAAATATCCTGCCATTTGTGACGGTTGTACCGGCAATTGTTATACACAGTTGGGATCGGTTATCCACAGTTTTCCCGAAGTTATCCACAGTTTTTGAGGGAAACTGGGGAAAAGTGCTGGTAACGGCCGTTATTCTATACCATATAGGTTGGACATCGCGGGGTATCTTTTGGCAATGGCCTGCCAACGATGAAGTGCAGTTTGTTTGGCAAACCGCTTTTGCAAACACGGCCGCTTATTTGGACAACCAACCCGACATTCAGCACATTGCCCTGGCAGGGTGGTCGCCAGATACGATGGACGCCCCTTCTTTTGCCCTGTTAAGCCACCGGCAGGATTTGGCCGTTAGTCATTTTGGCGGGCAGATGGGAACGCTGCTGCTGCCTACGGCCGTAAACGGCCGTGTCCACATCTTCCGGCCTGCCATCTTGCCTTTAGACCCCGCCTTTGAAGCAATGTTAACGGAAGCCAATGCCATCATCCGCCGCGAAGGCACATTTGTGCATTACGAAATGCCCCCATTCGCTGTGACCCCACAAGTTGAAAATGGGACGATGTTTGGCGATGAGCTGCTCTTTTTAGGGTACAGTGTGCTGGCAGACGGCCGTTTGTTAACCCAATGGCAGGTAGTGGCTGTACCGGTAAACGGCCGTCGTCTGTTTATTCATTACCTGGACAAGGATGGCAATGTGTTGGCCGAAGATTACCAACAAGATACGGCCGATCCCCAAAATTTGTTCCAGCCCCATTGGCAAACAGGCGACACCCTGCTGCAAATACACCCCGCCCCGCCACAGGGCAGTACGGCCATACGTATAGGCTGGTTTGACCCCTACACCTGCCCCGCCTGCCAAAACCTGGCCGTCCCCAACGGCGAACCGTTCCTTGTACTCCCCCTTCCCTGACACCATTTACCTATACCGGACTCCGTTGGGTCTGCGAACAACTTGTCAACGATTGTTCCGGGTTAGGACAACGAATGGCAAATCGAACGAATTCGTTCCTTCATCAATTCGTTGTCACACTTGCTGACCGACCAGTTACTGACAACTTGTTCGTGCGCCCACTTCGTTCCACTTGTAGAAGAAAAGGATATTTCCATTTATAATGTAAAGAGGCTTGAAGTAATGTTATTTTTGTGTAATGGGTTACCAAAGTAATCATTTTTTCCTCATCACATCGGCAGTTCCCATCACACCCGTCTAGAAAACAACCTATCATACGTAATCCGAAGTCCGTATACCGTTTTCCAACGAAATTGCCAAAGGCCGCGTACACGGAAAACGGATAACGGATTACTGAATACGGATACGATATTATTCCTAACACCGGAGAGGCATTGTGAACCGACGCAAGCATTTATTTGGTATTCTGTTTTTATTGGTTATTTTTGTGGTTTTTCTTATTGGCTGTACGGCATCCACGCCGCCTGAAATTAAAATAGGTATGATTGCCCCACTTTCAGGGGAGTATGCAGATTCTACGGGACAGCCGGCTGTGGATGCGGTGCAAATGGCTGTGGATGAGGTAAATGAAGCGGGCGGACTGGAGGTAAACGGCCGTCGCTACACAATTACACTCATTACCAAAGACAACGAAGGCAGCCCCGAAGCATCTGTCTCGGCTGCCCAGCAGCTCATAAACCAGGAAGGCGTTGTTGCCATTATTGGCCCCATGTTTAGCAGCAACGCCATTCCCGTATCTGAAATTGCCGAACAGGCAGGCGTTCCCATGATTAGCCCCACATCCACCAACCCGAAAACCACGCAGGGCAAAACATTTGTGTTCCGGGCGACTTTTATTGATGATTTTCAGGCGCTGGCAATGGCACGGTTTGCATTGGAAGATTTGGGTGTGCAAAAAGCGGCCGTTTTGTATGATGTAGCCAGTTCTTACAATCGCGGGTTGGCAGAAACATTTCGTGATGCTTTCGAGCGGCTGGGCGGTGATGTGGTTGCCTTTGAATCTTACACCACCGATGCCAATTCAGATTTCAGCAAACAGTTAACTCATATTCAGGAAACCAATACCCAGGCGTTGTTTTTGCCCAACTACACGGATGATGTGCTCAAGCAGGGCGAACAGGCCTATGAAATGGGACTAGATGTAACGATGCTGGGAGGCGACTCCTGGGAAGGCGAACGTTTGATGGGGCAGCCCGCCTTTGAAAATTCTTATTTTAGTGGTCACTTTTGCCGGAATTTGAGCGTGGATCGGATTCGGGCTTTTTCGGAGGCATATGAACAGCGTTACGGCCGTGAACCAAACGGCCTCATATCCCTTTCCTACGACTCGGTGGGATTGCTATTTGCCGCCATGCAAAATCAAGGCCAGACCACACCTGCCGCTATTCGAAACGGCCTGTTTGCGATAAACTACACGGGCATTACCGGCTCCATTAGCTATGAAAACAATGGTGACCCGATGAAAAGTGTCGCCATTTGGGAAATTGAAAAGGACACACGGGGCTGTTATAAAACGGTAATGCCCTAAACGAGAATATTTATGATGAATGGTTAACGTGGGTGGCAGGGCTTGTTACCTGCCACCTGCACACCGACAGCCCGCCATAAATTTTTTTACCGCTCAATTAAACAACCAGTCACACTGTAAAAACATACCGTTACGCCACAAAATAAACTGATGCTGATAAGAACTGCGACCCGACTTTGGAAACAAAATTTAATGGTGCGGCTTGTCAGCTATTTTTTGTTTCTCTCGTTGGGATCTACCATCATCCTTAGTGCTGTAATTTATTTTCAGGCAAAAACAACGTTAACCAACTCTGTTTTTGACCGCTTGCAGGCAGTTTTATCTTTACAAGAACGTGCCTTGGAACACTGGCTGGAGAATCAATATCAGGACACACTTTTTATTGCCAATTTGCCGGATGTGCAGGTTAAAGCCACGCAGCTGCTGGCACTGGACACGGCCGTACACACCCCCGCATACCAAAGTAACTACCAATATCTCTCTCAACGACTGCAAGAAATTCAACAGCAAACACCAAATTTACAGGAAATTTTTATACTCAGTGCAAGAGGGGGCAAAGTCCTTGTTTCGTCTACAACAGCCAATGAAGGCCAATACCGGGTTTTAGACAGCTATTTTCTACACGGCAAACAGGGGACGTATATTCAGACTGTTTACCCATCGCCTGTAACCGGAAAGCCCACCGTGACCATTTCCACCCCCCTTTATGATGAAGAAGGCCATGCTGCCGGTGTATTTGCCGCCCATCTTAATTTGGAATTGATGGATGAAGTTGTGCTGGGATATACCGGTCTGGGTGAATCGGGAGAAACGTATCTGGTTGACAAGTTTAATGTGTTTGTCTCTGGGGAGCGGTTTGGGCGAGAAGATTACCCGCGCGGCGTGCATACACCCGGCATTGATGCGGCTGTAAGCGGAAATAGTGGGCGTGGTTTGTATATCAATTATGCCGGTGTGCCAGTCATTGGTATGTACAAATGGGTAGATTCGCTGGAGGTTGCTTTGCTGGCTGAAATGAGTCAGCAAGAGGCGTTTGCCCCGGCTCGCCAGTTGGCTTATACCATTGCAGCGGTTGGCACGGCCGTTGCCGCTGCGCTGGCGTTGGGGGTGTTTATCCTGGCCCGGCAAATTGTGCGCCCCATTTTGGCCGTTACAGAAACGGCCGTTCAAATTTCCCGCGGCGACCTGACCCAAACAGCCCCCGTTACCACCCAGGATGAAATCGGCCTGCTTGCCCACACCTTCAACCAGATGACAGCCCAACTGCGCCAGCTCTATGCCAACCTGGAAGAAAAAGTACAAGAGTTGGAACGGGCAGAAACCATGCTCCGCCAGGCTCATGACGAACTGGAAATGCGGGTTGCCGAACGAACCGCCCAATTAACCATGCTCAACCGCGCCAGCCGGGCACTCATCTCCACGCTGGATTTGGACGAAGTGTTGGTGATTATTCTGGAAAATCTGCACAGCCTGTTGGATGTAACGGCCTGTTCTGTCTGGTTGCTGGATGAAGATAACGGCCGTCTGGTGTGCAAACAAAGTACAGGCCCAAACAGCAGCCGACTGATAGGCTGGCAGTTGCAACCAAACGAGGGCATTGTGGGGTGGGTTGTGGCAAACAATCAAAGTTTACTGCTCCCTGATGCCCAAAAAGACAGCCGCCATCATGCCGACATTGACCGGGCAGTGGCTGTTCAAACCCGTTCTCTGTTAACCATCCCTTTGTGGGTACACGGCCGTGTCGTAGGTGCGCTCCAGGCTACAGATGCCAAACCCGCCCGTTTTACAGAATCCGACAAAAATTTAATGGAATCACTGGCCGCCACCGCTGCCATCGCCATTGAAAATGCCAATCTCTACCAGCAAGCCCGCGACGACGCTCAAACCAAAGAAGCCCTTTTGCGCGAAGTCAATCACCGTGTCAAAAACAACCTGTCCGCCATCATCGGCCTGCTTTATGCCAACCGCCGCCATGCCCAACTTCAAAACAGCCAATACTATCAAGCTATCATGCAAGATTTGATCAGCCGTGTGCAAGGCCTGGCAACCGTCCACAACATGCTGTCCCAGGTACATTGGCAGTCGCTGCCCCTCAACGAACTGGCTTACCAGATTATTCACTCTTCCCTACGTGCTTTGCCCCCGGATAAAAAAATAGAACTGGAGATACGGCCGTCTACCATCCACGTCACCCCGGAACAAGCCAACTACCTCACCCTGTTCTTCAACGAACTCACCACCAACACCATCAAACACGCCCTAAACACCCACAATGCCACCGGTAAAATCACCATATCCGCTGTCCAAAACAACAGCCTCATCACCGTCACCTTCTGCGATAACGGCCCAGGCTTCCCCCCAGACGTTCTACAGTCAGAAAATCCACGCTACAATATCGGCCTAAGCATGTTAAAAAACATCATCACCCAAAGCATGGGAGGAACCATCAAAATCCACAACCTGACAGACAGCAGCTCACAAACCATTCAAGGGGCTTGCATCACCATCCAATTTGAAGCCCACACACAGCAATCATCCCAAAATTAACAGCCTGCCTTAATCACCAATCTTTATTTTTGCAAGAGGTCGCCATGAACAACAACAAAAAATTAAACATCCTGATCGCTGAAGACGACTATCTCGTCTGTGAAATGGTACAAGGCATGATTTCAGATTTAGGGTACACAGTTGCCGGTATTGCAACCACAGGTTCCCAAGCCGTTGAAAAAACCATTTCCACACGCCCGGATGTCATCATTATGGACATAAAAATGCCAGACATGGACGGCATCGAAGCCTCAAGCATCATCCAACAAACATGCCCCACCCCTATCGTCATCCTGACAGCATTCGATTCTCCCGAACTGGTGGAACAAGCAGGCCAGGCTGGTGTACATGCCTATCTCCTAAAACCCCCGGACAAGCAAGAATTGAACAGGGCACTTACACTGGCCATGGCAAGATATAAAGATTTGCAGGCTCTGCATCATTTGAGTGAAAATTTACAAGCCTCCGTAGGCGAATTAGATGCTTTTTCTCACACCGTTGCCCACGACTTGCAAAGCCCACTCGGTTTAATAATCGGATTTGCAGAATTTTTACAGCAGCATGAAGAGGATTTGACCAAAGAAAAGAAGCAGGAAATGCTGCAAATTATTGTGCAAAATGCCCGCAAAATGAGCAATATCATCGATGAATTGATGTTATTAGCTGGCATTCGCAAAAAAGAAGTAATCCCCCAGGAAGTGGATATGGCTTTAACACTTTATGGTGCAAAGCAGCGGCTAACAGACACCATCCAGAGCCATCACGCCGAAATCGTTACGCCAGAAAAGTGGCCTACAGCAATGGGATACGCACCCTGGATCGAGGAAGTATGGGTCAATTATTTAAGTAACGGCATTAAATATGGCGGCCGGCCTCCCAAACTGGAAGTGGGATACGATGACGAAGAAAATGGTTATGTGCGGTTTTGGGTACGCGATAATGGTATAGGCATTTCAAAAGAGAAACAGATGGAATTGTTTAGCATGTTTACCCGTCTGGATCAGGCAAAAGCCAAAGGGCATGGCCTTGGGCTTTCCATTGTTCAGCGTATTGTTAAACGCCTGGGTGGGAAGGTTGGCGTTGAAAGTGAAGAAGGGGCAGGCAGTTTGTTTTGGTTTTCACTGCCTGCCAGTAAAAATGAAAATCAGGCTAGTACCCAGTCACATGTAAAATGAGGGATTAGATTGGTTCAATCTCGGAGATTGAACCAATCTCTGTATCCATCAAAGGACAGTTGACTGAGTACCAGCACCCGTATTCAGTAATCCGTAATCCGTGTGCTCTACCTCTGGTAACTTCGTCGGA